>SFHJ01000008.1 GCA_004555655.1 Clostridiales bacterium | reverse complement strand
GCAGATCATGCCTGAGCAGATGGCGAGCGTGTTGGCAATGGTATGCGCGATAACGTCATAGCCGCCGCCGTGCAGATATGCGATGCCTGCGGCCGCGCCGCAGCCCGCGCTGACAGCGCCGCAGAAGGCTGAAAGCCGGCCGATGCTCGTTTTCTGGTGGATGGTGACGAGGTCGGCCAGTGCCACGGCGCGCAGGGTATGCGGCTCACTTGCGCCGAGCGCCCCGGCATAGGCCACGACCGGCATGGAGGCGGTGATGCCCTGGTTGCCGCTGCCGGAGACGATGACGACCGGCTTGTCGCAGCCGCTCATACGTGCGTCGGAACCTGCAGCCGCGAGTGCGCAGGCTCTGGCGGCAAGGTCGCCCTCGGGGTGCATCTGCAGGACGGACAGTCCCACCTCTGCGCCCCAGCCGCCTGCCAGGCCGGCCTCACAAATGGCTGAGTTATACGCAATCTGCCGGCCCACGGTGGGGCGCAAAAGCTCCGCGTCCACGCTGTCTGCAAATTTGACGATGCGCTCGATGGACAGAACCGAACGGTCGGTCTCATAGGACGGCTGCGCGTCGGCGCAGGCGTTTGCGCACAGAAGCGTCTCGCCGTCGCGCTCAAGCAGCGTGATATTCGTGTGCGCGTCGGTGATTTCGCAGCGCGCGCAGTGCCGGCCCGACGAGAGCGTGACTTTGATGTAGAAAATCTTGCCATTGGCGGCCGGCACGACATGGATGATCTGGCGCGCCAGGAGCGAGCGCATGGCGGAAATATCGTCCGGCGTGATTTTGCTCAGCACCTCCAGCTGCAGCTCGGGCTTTGCCGAGACGATGCCGGCCGCAGCCGCGGCCTCAAGCCCCTTGAGTCCGCCGGTATTCGGCACGGTCACGCTTTTGACATTTTTGATGATGTTGCCGCTGACCTCCAGCGTGCAGCAGTCAGGTTCGCCGGGCAGCAGCGCGCGCGCATGCGCGGCGGCGAGGGCAATGGCGATGGGCTCAGTGCAGCCCATGGCGGGCAAAAGCTCTTCTTCCAGAATATGCAGGTACGCATCGAGATAGGGCAGCGGCATAACGTTGTCTCCTTTCGGTGTGTTTACGGAAGCTGAAGCCGGCTCAGCCGTCAGAGCGGCGGGCGCGGCGGATGAGCGGCACGATGGCCAGCGCCAGCGCGCCGCCGATGAGGGCCGTAACGAGCTGCGGCCACGAGAACATGGTGCTGAACAGGCTGAGCTGTGCGTCCTTCAGCGGCAGCACGCGGCACAGAAGCTGCACCACAATGGGATACAGCGTCAGGAACTTTGCCGCTGATGCGGCCAGCCAGGCCAGAAGCTGCCGCGCAAGCGGCGCGCCTTCGCGTGCAATGAGGCACAGCAGCAGGACATACACCAGGTTTCCGGCCGCGATGGCGGGTACCACGGCGATGAGCTGCGGCCCGATGCCGAGCAGAAACGCGGCGAACGGTGAAATGAGCGCGACGGCTACGCCCGGCCATACGCCGCAGGCAAGCGCCGTTACGGCCAGTACGGCGTTGACGCACGAGCCGGTCACGAGCTGGCCTGCGGGCTTTGTAACGGCCTGCAGCACAATTAAAAGCGCCAGAAGTGCGGCTGTCCGGGTGATCTGAAGGGTCTTTGGTTTCATGACAATATCCTTTCCGGTTCTTCTGGTCGAATTGTATCACAACGGCGGCGAAAAATACACACCCTTTCCAGAAAAACAGGGGTGGAAATCTGCGGGAAAATCGGCTACAATGAGGCCGTATTCATCTTTGGAGGTGGCGCTATGCGAGGGATTCCGTCGCTTATCACTGATATCCGGAAAAAAGTGTTCACAGAGGTCGCAAAGCTGGCCTATGAGAGCGGTGATTACACACGCGCGGAGGATCTGCCGTATGTGATCGTGCCGGGCGAAAATCCGCTGCACCGCGAGTCGATCTTTCTCGAGCGCGCCATTGCGGGCGAACGGATCCGGCTGGCGATGGGCTTGTCGCTGCAGCCTGTGCAGCAGCGCTCGCTTCTGACCGAGGGCATGGATCAGGCGGCCATCGCCGAGCAATACTACGAGCCGCCGCTCATCAATATCATTCCCTATGCCTGTCACCGCTGCCCGAGCAGGCAGTACCGCGTGACGGAGCTGTGCCAGAACTGCCTGGCGGCCTCGTGCCACGAGGTCTGCCCCAAGGATGCGATCCGCTTCATCAATGGCAAGAGCTATATCGACCAGAAAAGCTGCATCAAGTGCGGCAAGTGCGCCAAGGCCTGCGCGTACCACGCCATTACGCTCATCGAAAGCCCGTGCCAGTCGGTCTGCGGCATGGACGCGATCAAAAAAGACGAGGTCGGCCGGGCCGTGATCGATCAGGATAAGTGCGTGGCCTGCGGCCAGTGCCTGGTCAACTGCCCGTTCGGCGCGATCGTCGACAAGGGCCAGATCTATCAGGTTGTACGCGCCATCATGACGGGTGAGCAGGTCATCGCCATCGTCGCGCCCGCGTTCATCGGACAGTTCGGCAAATTCTCCACTCCCGAGAAGTTCACCACCGCCATGAAGACGCTCGGCTTTGCCGGTGTGGTGGAGGTCGCCGTCGGCGCGGATATCTGCACGATTGAAGAGGCAAAGGACTTTCTGGAAAAGGTCCCGGGTGAACAGCCGTATATGGCGACGTCCTGCTGCCCGGCGTGGCATGAGATGGTCTATAAGCTCTATCCCGACCAGAGCAAGAATATCTCCATGACGCTCACGCCCATGGTCTTCACCGCGCGGCTGCAGAAGCAGGAGCATCCCGGCTGCAAGGTCGTGTTCGTCGGCCCGTGCGCTGCCAAAAAGCTCGAGGCCATGCGCACCAGCATCCGCAGCGATGTCGATTTTGTGCTGACATTTGAGGAGCTCATGGGCATGTTTGAGGCCAGGGGCGTCAATTTTGAGACGATTGCCGAGGGCGAGTCGATGCAGGAGGGCACCGCAGCCGGGCGCGGCTTCGCCGTCTCGGGCGGCGTTGCCAAAGCTGTGGCCGATCTCATCGCCAGGACCGAGCCCGAGCGTGAGATCCATACCGCCAAGGCCGAAGGCCTGCGCGAGTGCCGGCAGCTGATGGCGATGGCCAAGGCCGGAAAGTACAACGGTTACCTGCTTGAGGGCATGGGCTGCCCCGGCGGCTGCGTGGCCGGCGCGGGCACGCTGCTGCCGGTGGATCTGGCGGCAAGGGTCGTCGGGCGCTATCAGGCCGAGGCCGGGCATGACAGCCCGCTGGAAAGTAAATACTGCGCCACAGGCGAAAGCCTGAAGGAGTAAAGAAGCCCGCCGGGTACGCCCGGCGGGTTTTCTTTGGGGCGGTTCGATGCGTGAAATATAAAAAATGAGATGGGGATTTTCTGGAAAAACAGAAAAAACGACAGGAACTTTCTGCAAAATCCGCGCAGCCGCTTGCCAAGTGCGTCTGCGTCTGCTATATTGTTTATGATATGGATTTTCTGCGCGCTGCCGCGCGCGGCATGGAGGCGACAGCATGAACACAGTACATCTGCAATATATCATTGAAATTGAACGCACGCGTTCGATCTCACAGGCGGCGGAGAACCTGTTCATCGGCCAGCCCAACCTCAGCCGCATTCTGCATGAGATGGAAAAAACCGTGGGCTTCTGCATCTTTGAGCGCAGCAGCAAGGGCGCCCGTCCGACCGAGCGCGGCGCGGTGTTTTTGCAGCATGCAAAGAGTATTCTGCGCGAGCTCGAGCAGATCGACGCGCTCGGCCCGCGCAACCCCGTGCCGAACCGGCTGCGTGTGTGCATTCCGCGCGCAGCGGCCCTGTTCGACGCGACAGCGGCGTATCTGGCGCGGCTGGAGCAGCAGAGCCTCGACGCGGTCATCCGCGAATGCCACGCGCGCACGGCGCTGGAGCTGATGGCCAACGGCGAGGCGGAGATCGGCGTCATCCGTTTCCGGGCCGAATACCGCGACTATTTTGAAGAGCAGAGCAAGTCCCGCGGTCTGAACGTGCAGATTCTCAGCCGCTACCGCTACCAGCTCGTGATGCACCGCTCGCATCCGCTTGCGCAGAAGCCGTCGATCGCGCGCGCCGATCTTGCGGGGCTGCCCGAGATTGTGCACGGCGACAATTTTCGCATCGCGGGCAAGAGCGAGGAGGCGCAGCGGCGCCGGATCTACAGCGTCGACCGCATGTCGCAGGTGACGCTGCTGGAGAGCATTCCGGGCGCGTATCTGTGGTCGTCGCCCGTTCCGCCTGATACGCTTGCACGCTGGGATCTTGTGCAGCGGCGCTGCGGAGAAAATCCCACGATCTATCACGACGCACTTTTGTATCATCCACACTATAGCATGACGGAAATTGAGAGCGGATTTGTGCAGATGGTACAGCAGCTTTATGCCGAGTCAAAGGATATATGAAAAGTGATATGATATAGGCCAAAAAAGCATTTCTGTTTCGCTGCTGTATTCGATATAATTTTATCGTTTGAAAGCCGATATTACCATATCGGTATGTATATGATGAATGGAAAAGGATGGTATGCAGTATGAGCAAGATTACGGTTATTGGTGCCGGCAATGTCGGCGCAACGATTGCAAACGATTTGATGATTCAGGGAATCGCATCTGAGATTGTACTGATCGACGTCAACAAGCAGAAGGCGTTCGGTGAGGCACTGGATATCTATCAGGGCGCTCCGTTCTGCTCGCCGGCGATTGTCCGCTCGGGCGACTATCCTGCGGCCGCGGGCTCCGACATCGTGGTCATCACGTCCGGCCTTCCCAGAAAGGCGGGCCAGTCGCGGCTTGATCTGGCGCAGGCAAACGTCAACATCATCAAGGACATTGCCCCGCAGATCGTGAAGCACGCGCCCAACGCCATTTATATCATTGTGTCGAACCCGGTTGACATCCTGACATATGTGTTCCACAAGATATCGGGAGTCCCCGAGAACCACATCATCGGCTCCGGCACAATCCTTGACACCAGCCGCCTGCAGTCGACGCTTGCCAAGCGCTTCCGCATCAGCCCGAAGAACGTGCACGCGCATGTCTACGGCGAGCATGGTGATTCGTCGTTCGTGCCGTGGTCGCTGGTGCACATCGCCAACAATCACATCGATTCCTACCGTGATTCCTCGCCCGACAAGGAAAAGATCGAGTGGAATCAGGACTATGCCGAGGTCGAGGAATTCGTCAAGACCTCCGGCGCGCAGGTCATCAAGAACAAGGGTGCGACGTTCTATGCCGTGGCCATGTCCGTGTGCCACCTGTGCAAGTGCGCGCTCAACACTGCGGGCACGGCGCTCACGGTGTCGACCATGATGCACGGTGAATACGGCGTCTCCGACGTCTGCCTGTCCACGCTGGCGCTGGTCGACCGCAGCGGCGTGCGCGGCAAGATTCTCAACCACCTGACCGACGGCGAGATCGATAAGCTGCGCCACAGTGCCGACTGCCTGCGTGCGGTCATCGATCAGATCGAGATCTGAAAACGGAAGGAGAGGCGTATGGAATACCGCATCGAGCACGATTCCATGGGCGAGGTCAAAGTACCTGCCGACAAATACTGGGCTGCGCAGACCGAGCGCAGCCACCACAATTTCCCCATCGGCGTGGGGATCGAGACGATGCCGCGTGAGATCACGCGCGCTTTCGGCATTCTGAAGAAGGCTGCCGCCCGCGCGAACAGCCGGCTGCGTCCTGAAAAAATGACGGCGGAGAAACTTTCCGCCATCGAATCGGCCTGTGACGAGGTCATTTCCGGCTCGCTCAATGACCACTTCCCGCTGGTCGTGTGGCAGACGGGTTCCGGCACGCAGTCGAATATGAACGCCAACGAGGTCATCGCCAACCGCGGCAATGAGATTGCGGGCGCGAAGCTGCTGCATCCGAACGATGATATCAACATGTCCCAGTCGTCCAACGATACCTTCCCCACCGCAATGCATATCGCGGCGGTGGAGGCCATCGAGGACAAGGTAATCCCCGCCATCGATCTGCTGGTGGGGACGCTGCGCCGGCTGGAGGAAGAAAACGATGACATCGTCAAATCCGGACGCACGCATCTGCAGGATGCCACGCCCATCAAGTTCAGCCAGGAGATTTCCGGCTGGCGCAGCAGTCTGGAAAAGGACAAGAAAATGCTGCTGATTGCGCTGCCCGAACTGAAGGAACTGGCGCTGGGCGGTACGGCTGTGGGCACGGGTCTGAACGCGCCGAAGGGCTTTGACAGCCTTGTGGCGGAGGAAGTTTCGAAACTCACCGGCAAGACGTTTGTTACTGCGGAGAACAAATTCCACGCGCTGACCTCCAAGGATGAGATCGTCTTTGCGCACGGCGCACTCAAGGCGCTGGCGGCAGACATGATGAAGATTGCAAACGACGTGCGCTGGCTGGCCTCCGGTCCGCGCGACGGTCTGGGCGAGATCTACATCCCGGAAAATGAACCCGGTTCTTCCATCATGCCCGGCAAGGTCAACCCCACCCAGTGCGAGGCCGTCACGATGGTCGCCGTACAGGTCATGGGCAATGATGTGGCTGTCGGCATGGCCGCGTCGCAGGGCAATTTCGAACTGAACGTGTTCATGCCCGTGTGCATCTACAACTTCCTGCAGTCTGCGCGGCTTCTGGCCGAGTCCATCGTGTCGTTCAACGACCACTGCGCTGTGGGCATCCGCGCCAACCGCGAGAAGATGCACCACAATCTGCACAACTCTTTGATGCTGGTCACGGCGCTCAACCCCTACATTGGCTATGAGAACGCGGCCAAGACGGCGAAGAAGGCGTTCAAGGAGAACATCTCCCTGAAAGAGGCCTGCGTGCAGCTCGGCTTTTTGACCGAGGAAAAATTCGACGAGGTGTTCCATCCGGAACAGATGGTCTGATTGCGAGGGTTCGGTATGACATTCAGTTATTTCCCCGGCTGTACGCTCAAGACAAAGGGCAAGCAGCTCGATACATATGGCCGCCGCGCGGCCAAGGCGCTGGGCTTTGAGCTCCGTGAGCTCGACGAGTGGCAGTGCTGCGGCGCGGTGTACCCCATGGCGCGTGACGAAATCGCTACGCGCCTTTCGTCCGTGCGCGCACTGTCGGCTGCTGCCGAACGAGGCGAGCCGCTTGTTACGCTGTGCTCTGCGTGTCACCACGTCATCAAGCGCGTCAACGGCGATATGCAGCGCGACGAAGACATGCGCTGGAAGGTGCAGAACTATCTGCAGCTCGATACGCCCTACGAGGGGCAGACCGAGGTGCTGCACTATTTGGAGGTGCTGCGCGACAAAGTAGGCTTCGACGAGCTTCAGAAGAAGGTCACAAATCCGCTCACGGGGCGCAAGATTGGAGCTTATTACGGCTGCCTGCTGCTCCGGCCGAGCAGGGAGCTGGGCTTTGACGACCCGGAGAACCCCACCATTTTGGAGGACTTCATCCGCGCCATCGGTGCAGATCCGGTCGTCTACGCCATGCGCAACGAGTGCTGCGGCGGCTACACGACGATAGAAAACCGCGCGTATGCAGCGAAGCAGGCGCAGAAGATCGTGGATAACGCCAGGGCGTGCGGCGCAGATACGCTCATCACCGCCTGTCCTTTGTGCATGTACAATCTGTGCGAGAACACGGACGGAAGTGTTTCGGTTCAGTATTTCACCGAGCTTCTGGCCGAGGCGCTGGGTGTCAAGGAGGAGACGCAGGTATGAGTAAAGACAACATGATCGAAACCATCACCCGCATCTCCGGCGTGAACCCCAGAAAGTGCATGAAGTGCGGCAAATGCTCTGGCGCGTGCCCGGCGTATGACGAGATGGAATACCATCCGCACCAGTTCGTCTCAATGGTCGAAAACGGTCGGATCGACGAGCTGATGGCGTCCAAAGGCATCTATACCTGCCTGAGCTGCTTTGCCTGCGTGGAGCGCTGCCCGAGAAACGTTGAGCCCGCCAAGCTCATCGAGGCCGTGCGTCTGGCGGTCGTTCGCCAGCAGGGCATGAATCATCTGGCACCGGAGACCATCGCGCAGATGGATGACGAGCAGCTTCCGCAGCAGGCCGTCACCAGCGCGTTCCGGAAATATAAGAAGTAAGGAGGGAAGACAGTGCAGAGAATTGGCGTATTTGTATGCTGGTGCGGCAGTAATATTGCCGCTACCGTCGATGTGGAGGCCGTTTCCGAGGCGCTCGGTCACGAGCCCGGCGTTGTTTTTTCCACCAATTATCAGTATATGTGCTCGCAGACGGGCCAGGACATGATCCAAGAGAAGATCCACGAGTATGGTCTCACTGGCGTGGTCGTGTGCTCCTGCTCGCCGCGTATGCACGAGGCGACCTTCCGCAAAACGTGCGAGAAGGCGGGCCTCAACCCCTACATGGTTGAAATCGCCAACATCCGCGAGCAGTGCTCCTGGATTCACAAGGACAAGGCCGAGGCCACCGAAAAGGCCATCATTCTCGGCCGCGCCGCGATTGCCAAGGTGCACCTGAACGCGCCGCTCACTGCCGGAACCAGCCCTGTGACCAAGCGCGCGCTTGTCATCGGCGGCGGCATCGCGGGCATCCAGACGGCGCTCGACATTGCCGATGCCGGCTTTGAGGTCGATATCGTCGAGAAAAAGCCCACCATCGGCGGCAAGATGACGCAGATCGACAAGACCTTCCCGACGCTTGACTGCGCGGCGTGCATTCTGACACCGAAGATGGTCGACTGCGCGCAGAACGAGAAGATCAGCATCTACTCGTACTCCGAGGTTGAAGCCGTCAAGGGCTTTGTCGGCAACTTCCATGTGACCATCCGCAAAAAGGCGCGCTACGTCAAAGAAGATGTTTGTACCGGCTGCGGCTTGTGCACCGAGAAGTGCCCGCAGAAGAAAGTCCCGAACGAGTTTAACCTCGGCATGGACAACCGCCGCGCCATCTATATCCCGTTTGCGCAGGCCGTGCCGAAGGTGGCTACCATCGATCCAAATTACTGCACGATGCTCAAGACCGGCAAATGCGGCGTGTGCTCCAAGGTCTGTACTGCTGGTGCGATTGATTACAAGCAGAAGGATGAGCTGATTGAGCGCGAATACGGCGCAATCGTCGTGGCGACGGGCTATAACCCCATCAAGCTCGACCAGTTTGATGAATTCGCCTACAGCCAGAGCCCGGACGTGGTCTCCAGCCTCGAGTTTGAGCGGCTCATGAACGCTGCAGGCCCCACGAGCGGGACGCTGCTTCGTCCGTCCGATCATACGCACCCGAAAACCATCGTGTTTGTGCAGTGCGTTGGCTCCCGCTGCGACGGCGCGCAGAAGGGAAAGCCCTACTGCTCGAAAATCTGCTGCATGTACACGGCCAAGCACGCGATGCTCTGCCGTGAAAAATACCCTGACACCGACGTGTACGTGTTCTACATCGACGTGCGTACGCCGGGTAAGGGCTTTGACGAGTTCTACCGCCGCGCAGTTGAGGAATACGGCGTGCATTACATCAAGGGCATGGTCGGCAAGGTCGTGCCGGAAGGCGGCAAGCTGAAGGTGCAGGCTTCTGACCTGCTGGATAACCGCCAGCTGCATATTGACGCCGATATGGTCGTGCTGGCCGCGGCGATCGAGCCCGACGAATCGGCAAGACCGCTTGCCACGATGCTCACGGCGTCGATGGATACCAACGACTTCTTTACCGAGGCTCACCCGAAGCTCCGGCCTGTGGAAAGCCCCACGGCGGGCGTGTTCCTCTCCGGCGCATGTCAGGGCCCGAAGGACATTCCCGAGACCGTCGCGCAGGCGGGCGCCGCCGCGTCGAAGGTCATCGGCCTTCTCAGCAAGGATCAGCTCACCTGCAACCCGTGCGTGGCGCAGCCGGACGAGCTGATGTGCAACGGCTGCTCGAGCTGTGAAAAGGTGTGCCCCTACGGCGCAATTACTTACGTTGACAAGGAATTCAGAGGCCCCAACCGCACGACGCTGTTGCGCCGCGTGGCGCAGGTCAACCCGGCCGTTTGCCAGGGCTGCGGCGCATGTACCGTGGCGTGCCCGTCCGGCGCGATGGATCTCAAGGGCTTCTCGAACAAACAGATCATGGCGGAGGTGGATGCGATATGCAGGTAAACGGCGAATGGAGGCCCACGATCGTGGCGTTCTGCTGCAACTGGTGCTCGTATGCGGGCGCAGACCTTTCCGGCACGAACCGCCTGAACTATCCGGCAAACGTGAAGATCATCCGCATCCCGTGCTCGTGCAGGCTCAACCCCCTGTTCATCCTCCGCGCGTTCCAGCGCGGCGCTGACGGCGTGATTCTGTGCGGTTGCCATCCCGGCGACTGCCACTACACCACCGGAAACTATTACGCCCGGCGGCGCATGACGCTGCTGTTCTCGATGCTCGATTACCTCGGCATCGAGCGCGAGCGCACCCGTGTCGAATGGGTCTCGGCGGCAGAGGGCGCAAAGTTTGCCGCGACGATGAATGATTTTGTTGCCACCATCACAAAGCTTGGCGAGAACCGCAGACTGGAGGATCTGAGATGCAAAGAGTAAAGGAAAAAGCGATCGAGCTTCTCACATCCGGCGCAGTCGACCGCGTGCTCGGCTGGAGGGCCGGCGAGTTTTTCTACGATCTCACGCCCGCCGTGTTCACAAGCGCGGAAGAAGTGGAAAAGGACTTCGTCTACAGCGTCTTTTCCGGTGCGAACCTGTCCAAATACCTCATCGCCGAGTCGCGTAAGGGCGGCAAGGTCGCGGTATTCTTAAAGCCGTGCGATTCGTATTCGTTCGTGCAGCTTCTCAAGGAACACCGCATCTGGCGTGAAAATGTCTACGCCGTGGGCGTGCAGTGCGGCGGCATGTGCGACGCGGAAAAGCTGAAAGAAGCCGGTGCGTCGGGCCTCACAAGCGTGCGTGAAGACGGAGAAACGCTGATTGCGGAAACCATCTACGGCGAAGTTTGCGTGGAAAAGGACAAGGCGCTGCTCGGCAAGTGCCAGGTGTGCAAGAGCAAGAAGATCGTCTGCTTCGACGAGCTGATCGGTGAACAGGGTGAAGAGATCCCCGACAATCACCGCTTCGACGAGGTAGCAAAGCTCGAAGCCATGACGGCGGAAGAACGCTTCGCTTTCTGGCGCGGCGAGCTGTCTCGCTGCATCCGCTGCAACGCCTGCCGCAACGTCTGCCCCGCGTGCAGCTGCGAAAAGTGCGTGTTCGACAACCACGATCTCGGCACCGACAACAAGGCTGCGGCTGATTCGTTCGAGGAAAACATGTTCCACATCATCCGGGCATTCCATGTGGCCTCGCGCTGCACCGACTGCGGCGAGTGCTCGCGTGTCTGCCCGCAGCACATTCCGCTGCATCTTTTAAACCGCAAGTTTATCAAGGACATCAACGAGCTCTACGGCGAGTATCAGGCCGGCGCCGACTTTGAGACAAAGCCGCCGCTCATGGACTTCACCAAGGGCGACTGCGAGCCGTCGGTGGTGTACGAGAGAGGAGGCGCGAACGCATGAAAAAACTGCCAAGAAACCAGCTTGACAGCCTTTTTGCCGCGCTGAGTGGCCTGCAGAAGCTGTATATTCCGTCGGACGATGCATCCGGGCAGGCAAAATTTACGGTCTACGAGCCGGGCATGACCCTCACAAAGAATCTCAACACCGTCCGCAGCGCCAAGGATCTGTTCTTCCCGCAGGTGGAAAACCTGATGGGCTTCAAGGTCACAGGCAAGCAGCTCGAGCTCATCGAGACACGCGACGTGACCGAGCCGTTCGTGCTCTTCGGCGTGCGCGCGTGCGACTGCCGCAGCTTTGAAATTCTCGACAAGGTCTTTCTGGCGGAGCCGGTCGACACCTACTATCAGACGCGCCGCGAAAACGGCCTTATCGTGTCGATGGCCTGTACCCGGCCCGAGGAGACGTGCTTCTGCGCAGCCTTCGACATCGACCCTGCCGCACCCGCGGGCGATGTGAGCTGCTGGATGGACGAGGAAAATCTCTACTGGCAGGCGAACACGGAAAAAGGCGAGACGCTCACTGCCGGGCTCTCCATGCTCGCCGACTGCGATGCCGAAGCTGTGGAAAGCCAGCAGGCCGCCACACGCGAAATCATGCAGAAGCTGCCGCTGGCCTCGCTTGACCTCTCCGCTTTCGGCGCGGGCAAGACGAAGGAGCTGTTCTCGCGACCCGAGTGGAATCAGCTGTCTGAGGCGTGCCTTGGCTGCGGAACCTGCACGTTCGTGTGCCCGACGTGCCAGTGCTACGACATTCAGGAGTTCAACAACGGCAAGACGGTGCGCCGCTTCCGCTGCTGGGACAGCTGCATGTACTCCGACTTCACCAGGATGTCGGCCGGCCAGCCGCGCCCAACTCAGCTTGAGCGCTTCCGCCAGCGGTTCATGCACAAGCTGGTCTATTTCCCGGACAATAACAAAGGCTGCTTCAGCTGCGTCGGCTGCGGCCGGTGCCTTGCCAAGTGCCCCATCCATATGAACATTGTCAAAGTCATCAAAACGCTGGGGGAGGGAACGAAATGAGACAAGATCCGCTGATCCCCATGATCGGTCAGGTCACGAACATCCGCGTCGATACGCCGGACGTCAAGACCTTCCGCGTCGTCGGCCTGGACGGTAAAAAACCGTTCGTACATATCCCCGGCCAGTGCGCGATGCTCTCCATCCCCGGAGTGGGCGAGGCGCTGTTTTCCATCACGTCGTCTCCGACCGAGCCGGACTTTATCGAGTTCTCCATCAAAAAATGCGGCTGCGTGACTGCGTGGCTGCACGCGATGGAGCCGGGCCAGCAGGTCACCATCCGCGGCCCCTACGGCAACGGCTTCCCGGTCGATACTGACTTTGCCGGGAAAGATCTTCTGTTCATCGCCGGCGGCATCGGCCTTGCGCCGCTGCACTCCGTCATCAACTACTGCCGCCACTACCGTAGCCGCTACGGCAAAATCGACATCGTCTACGGCTCGCGCTCGAAGCAGGATCTGGTCGATTTTGAGGAGATTCTCAACGTCTGGTGCAAGGAGGACGGCATCAATGTCCATCTGACCATCGACCGCGAGCAGCCCGATTGGGACGGCCACGTCGGCTTCGTACCCAACTACGTCAAGGAGCTTGGCTTCGATACAAACAAAACCGTCGTCATGTGCGGCCCTCCCGTCATGATCAAGTTTACACTTGCCGGGCTCATGGAGCTGGGCTTTGCGCGTGAGCAGGTGTATACGACGATGGAGCTCAAGATGAAGTGCGCGCTTGGCAAGTGCGGCCGGTGCAACATCGGCAGCAAGTACGTCTGCAAGGACGGTCCGGTTTTCCGCTTCGACCAGCTCGACGCGCTGCCGGACGAGTATTAAGCGCTGCAAGAAGGAGAAATACGATGGAAAATATGGTAACTGTTTTTCTGTTTGGCAAAAAGTATGAAGTCCCCGAGAGCCTGACCATCATGGAGGCCATGGAGTATTCCGGCTATCAGCTGGTGCGCGGCTGTGGCTGCCGCAACGGCTTCTGCGGCGCTTGCGCGACCATCTACCGCATCGCGGGCGACCGTGAGCTGAAGGCGTGCCTGGCGTGCTCGACAAAAGTGGAGAACAACATGTATGTCGCCACGCTCCCGTTCTTCCCGCTGGTCAAGGAAGTCTACGACATCGAAACGGTCAAGCCCACCGAGCGCATCATGATGCAGCTCTATCCCGAAATTTATTCCTGCGTCGGCTGCAATGCCTGTACCAAGGCGTGCACGCAGGGCCTGAACGTCATGCAGTACATCGCCTACGCCCAGCGAGGCGAGTATGAAAAGTGCGCAGAGGAGTCGTTCGACTGCGTCATGTGCGGTGTGTGCTCGTCCCGCTGCCCGGCGGGCATCTCGCATCCGCAGGTGGCCATGCTGGCAAGACGCCTGAACGGCAAGTATCTCGCGCCGCACTGCGAGCATCTGGATGTGCGCGTGGATGAGATCCGCGAGGGTAAGTTTGAAGCGCTGATCGAAAGCCTGATGCAGAAGCCTCTGGCGGAGATTCAGGAGCTTTACAACACCCGCGAGATCGAAAAGTAAGGAGGGTTAAGCCATGTATACCGATCCCAAAATGCTCGAATCCATCAAAAAGGTAGAGGCGGCGCGTGAGGCCAACATCCGGCTCGACCCACGGCGCATGACGGCGGAGGAAAAGGACGTCCTGCTCAAGACCTTCCACCCCGATTACCGTGAAAATCAGTTTGCAGTTTTGCAGTTTGGCCCGAACAAGGGCGAAAAAGTGCCGCACGAGCTGGCCGCGCTGCTGCAGGGCAGCTCGCGCCTGCTTGGCAGAACGGTCGATCTGGCACACCCCGACTATGACACCGACGTTCTCATCATCGGCGGCGGCGGTGCGGGCGCTTCGGCCGCCATCGAGGCCGACAACAACGGCGCGCGCGTGATGATTGTCACGAAGCTGCGCATGGGCGACGCCAACACCATGATGGCCGAGGGCGGCATCCAGGCTGCCGACAAGCCCAACGACTCGCCCGCACAGCACTTTTTAGATGCCTATGGCGGCGGCCACTTTGCCGCGCAGAAGGATCTTCTCTACAAGCTCGTCACCGAAGCGCCCGAGGCCATCCAGTGGCTGTCCGGCCTTGGCGTGGAGTTTGACAAGGCGCCGGACGGCACCATGATCACGACCCACGGCGGCGGCACCTCGCGCAAGCGTATGCACGCGGCCAAGGACTACTCCGGTGCAGAGATCATGCGCACGCTGCGCGACGAGGTTCTGAACCGCCAGATTCCCGTGGTCGATTTTACCGCCGCGATTGAGCTCATCAAGGACGAAAACGGCCGCTGCGCGGGCGCGGTCCTCATGAACATGGAGACCAAAGAGCTGCTTGTCGCCAGAGCCAAGACCGTCATTCTTGCCACCGGCGGTGCGGGACGGCTGCACTATCAGGGCTTCCCGACGTCCAACCACTACGGCGCGACGGCCGACGGCCTGATCCTCGGCTACCGCGCGGGCGCGAAGCTGCTGTATGCCGATACGCTGCAGTACCACCCCACGGGCGCGGCCTTCCCGGCGCAGATCTACGGCGCGCTGGTCACGGAAAAAGTGCGCTCGGTCGGCGCAATGCTCATTAACGCCGAGGGCGAAGCCTTCATGAACCCGCTGGAGACGCGCGACGTGTCCGCTGCGTCCATCATCCGCGAGTGCTCCGAGCGCGGCAAGGGCGTCAAGACCCCGCTTGGCGACGCGGTGTGGCTCGACACGCCGATGATCGAGCTCAAGCACGGCGCAGGCACGATTGAAAAGCGCATCCCGGCCATGATGCGCATGTTCGGCAAGCACGGCATCGACATCCGCAAGGAGCCCATTCTGGTCTACCCGACGCTTCACTACCAGAACGGCGGCCTGCATATCACGCCCGACGGGCAGACCGATGTGGAGAACCTGTTCGCCGCCGGCGAAGTGGTGGGCGGCATCCACGGCCGCAACCGCCTGATGGGCAACAGCCTGCTCGATATCATCGTCTTCGGCCGCAATGCGGGCAAGCACGCGTCGGAAAAGGCCAAGTCCGTCACGGTCGGCGCGCTGACGCTGAACCACATCGATGCATTTGAGGCCGAGCGCAAGGCCGCAGGCTGTGAGGATACGACCGTCTCGCCGCAGCTGCTGCCGGACTATACCCGGCGTTCAAAGGAAGAAAGAGGGTAAGACATGGCCGCTTATTTTGGGGGCGTGCTGTCGTCGATGATGACGACGCTGTTCTTCGTCTTTCTCATCGCGGCGCTTGGGTATCTGCTCGGCGCGGTTGAGATCAAGGGAATTTCGCTCGGCACGGCGGGCGTGCTGCTCGTGGCGCTGCTGTTCGGCATCCTTGCTTCGCGCGTGGGCGCGTTCGAGGTGGGCGGCAAGACAATCGTGCTGTTCGATACCGAGACTGTCAAGCCCATGTACTCGCTCATCTCCAACCTCGGCACGGCGATGTTCGTCACGGCTGTCGGCCTGATCGCGGGCCCGAAGTTCTTCCGCAACTTCAACAGGGAATCGATCTCCTACGTCCTTATGGGCTTTATCGTCATCTTGTGCGGCGTGGCCGTCACCGTCGTCATCAAGCTTCTGTCCGGCATTTCCTCGTCGCTGGCCGTAGGCCTGATGACGGGCGCGCTCACAAGCACGCCAGGCTTGTCTGCCGCCAAAGACGCGGCGATGGACCCCGACGCGGCGACCGCAGGCTATGGCATTGCGTACTTGTTCGGCGTTCTGGGCGTGGTGCTGTTTGTGCAGCTCATGCCGCGCGTCGAGCATATCGACCTTGTGCGCGAGCGTCGCCGTTTTACCGGATCAAGTGCAAACGCGCGTCCGGTACATCTCGATAAGGTGCGCAAACGTCTGGATTCGTTCGATTTTACCCCGTTCATGCTGGCGGTCGTGTTGGGCCTCATCATCGGCAGCATCAGGATCCCCGGCATCAACTTCTCCCTCGGCTCATCCGGCGGCACGCTGGTGGCAGGCCTGATTGTGGGGCATTTCGGGCATGTGGGCAACATTGATCTGTCGGTCAACAAGCACACGCTCAATTTCTTCCGCGAACTGGGGCTGGTGCTCTTTCTGGTCGGCGCGGGTGTGCCCGGCGGCGTGAACTTCGTCAAGTACGTCCGGGTGTCGTATTTCATCTATGGCGCTCTCATGACGCTGCTGCCGATGGCTGTGGGCTTCCTGCTGGGCAAGTATGTATTCAAGCTGAACATTTTCAACGACCTTGCCTCGCTCACGGGCGGCATGACCAGTACCCCGGCGCTCGGCACGCTCATCAGCGTCGCCGGAACCGACGAGGTGGCTGCGGCCTACGCCGCGACGTACCCCATCGCGCTGGTGCTGGTGGTGCTTGCTGCGAAGCTGCTGGTTGCAGTATTCTAGTACATAACAAAAATCCCGGCGCGTCCTGACGGATGCACCGGGATTTTCTGTGCTTGACACATGGTGTTTCGCGTGATACGGTTAGAAAAACAACGCGCGGTACGCCGCGCAGCGGGAGGAAGAGCAAGATGAGGGAATTGTTCCAGACGCTTCGGGATGCGCTTATGCGCGGCGAGGACGCGGTTTTGTGCAGCGTGCTGGCAGCGTCCGGCTCCACGCCGCGCGGCGCCGGCGCAAAAATGGCCGTGTTTCCGGACGGACACATCCTTGGCACCGTCGGCGGCGGCGCGATCGAGCGGGAGGCCATACAGCAGGCCGTGCGCATCCATCGAGGAGAAAGCGCTGCGTGCCGCAGCTTCCGCCTTGCACCAAGCCAGCTTGGCGATATCGGCATGATCTGCGGCGGCGATGTGACAGTGAGCTTCCGGCTGCTCTCGGCGCAGAATGAGGCCGACCGTGCGGCGCTGGAAGCGATCTGTGCGGCGCTTGAAAGGCAGGAAAACGCATGGCTCGTCTACCGCCTGTCCGGCGGCGCAGTGACGGATATTCTGGTCTGCCGCGCGCAGGGCGCGCCGCTGCCGCAGCTTTTGCAGGCCGTGCCGGTTTATCTGCCGGGCGAGGGCTGGTACGCCGAGCCGCTTGTGCGCGCGGGTACGGTGTATATCGTGGGCGGCGGGCACGTGGGCCGGGCGCTCAGCGCGCTTTTGCCGGACGTGGGCTTCCGCGTGGCGGTGTATGATGAACGCGAAGATCTGGCCCGTGCGGAAAACTATCCGCGTGCCGCGCAGGTCGTCTGCGGCCCGTTTGCGGATTTTACAAAGCGGATCAGCGTCACGCGGGAGGATTCCATCGTCGTCATGACGCCGGGGCACCTTGCCGACCGCGCGGTGCTTTTGCAGGCGCTTGCGACGGACGCGTGCTACATCGGCTGCATCGGCAGCCACCGCAAGGTGGAAAAGACGAATGAGGCTTTGCGCGGGGCGGGCGTGAGCGGCGAACAGCTCGCGCGCATCCACGCGCCAATCGGCCTTGAAATTTTTGCCGAGACTCCGGCTGAGATCGCCGTCTCCATCGCGGCCGAGCTCATCCGCCACCGCGCTCTGCGCGCCGGTACGAGGAAGGCAAAAAACGCCGCGAAAACGGTCGGCTGACAGAGAAAAGAGGGTACAATGGAAAAGAATCTGAACAATATTGACCTGTTTGCGCTGATGGGGCGGGAGAACGGGAGTCTGGTCTATGACGGGCCGGAGGGCTCCATCGTTCAGGATGCGGAAAAAAGCACGTTTCTGACGGATATTCTGGATGGCGATGCGCTCTGCCGCATCCTGCGGCCGCTGGCTCCGGGCAAAGTGCATACGGTCGTTGTCAAAAGCCGCAGCGCGCAGCAGGCTGTCAGCACCGCGTTTGGCCTTGGCGGAAAAGACTTCTGCACGCAATGGGTCTACGCGCAGGACGAGCCGCCGGCTGTTCCGGCGTTCGACATCCGCCCGCTGGAACTGTGCCACGCAAAGCAGGCGGCGGCGCATTACCACCTGTTTGAAGACGCCGGGCCGTATATTACCAGCCGCATTGCCGCCGGGCGGATGTGGGGCCTTTTTGACGGCGGCCGCCTGGCTGGATTTGCCGGTACGCACCCGGAGGGCAGCATGGGCCTGCTCGAGGTGTTTCCGGAGTTCCGCCGCCGGGGATATGGTCTGGCGCTGGAGCAGTATCTGATTGCATGGCATCTGTCGCGCGGCTGGACGCCGTTCAGCCATGTCATTGACGGAAATGAAGCGTCGATCTGCCTGCAGAAAAAGGCAGGCATGGTCTGCGCCGGGCTGCCAACGATCTGGTTATACTGACAGAAAGGCCGCGGCCGCCAGCGAAACGCTGACGGCCGCGGCCAAACTGCGTTATTTCTCCGCTGCATCATCGTCTGTGCCGCGTTTTTCGTATACCGCGCGCAGGATGAAGCAGCCCATCACAGCAACGGCAAAAACAGCGCCCGCGTCGGGCCAGTTGAGCCAGTCTCCAATCCAGCCGGCGGCGAAAAAGCCGGCCAGAACCGTACAGATGAATGCAAACAGGATATCGCGTACCATAATACCGATCCTTTCTGCGTTCATTCTGCCATGGCCCACCAAAATTGTCAAGGACGGTTGAAGATTCGCAAGCGGTCTGCTATGATGACAGGGGAGGAGATACATATGAACGAGACCTATGAATTTTATACGGCGAGCGCCGACTATGTCCGCGTGCGGATGCCGTTTGTGCCCGAGATCGGTCTGATTCTCGGCTCGGCGCTGGGGCCGCTGGCCGCGAAGCTGGAAAACCCTGTGGAGATCGCGTACAGGGATATCCCGAATTTTCTTGTCTCCACTGCGCCCGGACACGCGGGAAAGCTCATTTTCGGTGAGCTTGCGGGCAAGCGCCTTGTGTGCATGTCGGGCAGGTTTCACTCCTACGAGGGCTATGATTTTGAGCAGCTGAGCATCCCCGTACGGCTTTTTAAGCTCCTTGGCGTGCGCGCGGTGATTCTCACGAACGCCGCAGGCGGCGTGAATCTGTCGTACCGGCCGGGCGATATCATGATTATCAGCGACCACATCAAGTTCACCGGCCACAGTCCGCTGCGCGGAAGGAATCTGGACGAGTTCGGCGAGCGCTTTTTTGATATTTCCAAAATGTACACGCCGGAGCTGCGGCAGCTTGCGCTGCGCTGCGCCGGCGGAAGCGGCCTTACCGTGCACGAGGGCGTGTACTTCTTTATGACCGGCCCGCAGTTTGAGACGCCGGCGGAAATCCGCGCCATCCGCACGCTTGGCGGCGACGCGGTTGGCATGTCCACTGTGACCGAGGCGCTCACTGCGGCGCACTGCGGCCTGCCCGTGCTTGCCATCTCGGTCATCACGAACATGGCCGCGGGCGTGCTCAACCAGCCCGTCACGAGTGAGGAGGTCGACGAGACGGGCAAGCTGGTATCGGGACGCTTCAGCAGGTATCTTGAGCGGATCATTGGGGAGATGTGATATGACGGAGCCTCGGGAAGATCAGGGCGTTGCCTACATGCTGCAGTATGAGAACATCGCGTGGTATGATGCGGGCGAGGTGCGCATTTTAGACCGGCGCGTGTACCCGGCGCGCGTCGAGTTCGTGACGTGCAGAACGCACGTCGAGGTGGCGCAGGCCGTGACCGACATGGTCACGCAGAGCGCAGGGCCGTATACCGCCGCCGCGATGGGAATGGCGCTGGCCGGATATGAGTGCCGCGAAATGACCGCGCAGAAGCAGCTGGAATTTCTGGAACACGCGGCAAGCGTGCTCTACAGCGCCCGGCCCACGACCCGCGCGCGGATGAAGCTGGTGACGGACGGCTGCCTGCAGGCGGCAAGGACTGCGCTTGCAGCCGGTGGGCAGGTGGACGCGGCGATCCGCGAATACGCCGTGGCGGCGAACAACCGGCGCTATCATAAGGTGAACCAGATCGCGGAGTACCTCGTTGCGCTCTTCCCGCAAAACGCTGCGGTCATGACCCAGTGCTTCGGCGAGACGATTGTGGGCATGATGCTCAAAGAAGCAAAAAAAGCGGGCAAGCAGGTGCGCCTGTTCTGCCCCGAGACGAGGCCCTATTTTCAGGGCGCGCGCCTCACAGCCACGGTCTGCCGCGACATGGGCTTTGACGTGACGGTCATCACCGACAACATGCCCGCGTTCGTTTTGGAGCGCGAGGGCGTGGATCTTTTCACCTGCGCGGCGGACGCCATCTGCCTCGACGGGTATGTGGTCAACAAGGTCGGCACGATGCAGATCGCCATCTGCGCCAACCACTTCGGCGTGCCCACGTTCGTGACCGGCGCGCCCGATATCGGACATCCCACAAAGGACACCGTGACCATTGAGATGCGCGACCCGGACTTTACCCTGCAGGCCATGGGCGTGCGCACGGCGGCCGGGGGCGTGAAGGGCTATTACCCGGCGTTCGACATGACCCCGCCGCATCTCATCTCGGGCATCGTGACCGACCGGGGCGTTTTCTCGCCGTTTGACCTGCACCGCTACTTCTCCAGCGGCGGGGCAGGGGACTATGAGATGGTGGTATAAAAAAAGACAGGCAGTCCCACCTGGGACTGCCTGTAACCGTAAAGCAAACGCTGCGGGGCCTTATGGGAAAAATGGCAAAAACGCATCGCGGGGTACGGCCTCGTACGCCTCCGCGTCCAGCTTTTCGCCAAAAACCGCGCCCAATGTCCCCGGCCGTTCGATGAGCGCCAGCTTTTTCGCCTTGTTGAGCCGTTTGATGAGCGCTTCGAGTCTTGCGGCGTCGCTGCGCGAGCCGGTCTTCCACAGCGCGTCGAGCGCCACGACCGGATGGCTGCGCGTATACTTCGCGCACGCGGCGGTGCGTTCGGCGTGTTCGCGCATCCGTTTTCCGGGGTCGGTGCAAAGCCCTGTGTAGTGCGAACCGTCGGCGCAGCGCACCATGTAGACGTAGTACGTCATGCGCGCAGCGCTCTGCAGAGCGCGTTGGCCACGCACGCAAAGCCGGCGACATCCAGTGTTTCACCGCGCGCTGTGGCGGAAATGCCGCACGCGGTCAGAATATCCGCAAGCGCTTGCTTGCCGAGCTCGCCGAAGCTCGCGGCAAGGCCGTTCACCAGCGTCTTTCTACGCTGGGCAAAGCTGGCCTTCACAACGCGGAAAAACAGGTCCTCGTCCAGAATTTCACACGGCGGCGCGCTTCGGAGGCGGAGCTGCAGCACCGCGGACGTGACCTTGGGCTGTGGGATGAAGCAGCTGGCGGGTACGTCGAACAGCAGCTTCGGCTCGGCATAGTACTGGCAGAACACGGAGAACGCGCCGTATTCGCTGCTGCCGGCCTTCGCGCAGATGCGCTGCGCGACCTCCTTTTGCACCATGACCGTTACGGAGTCAAAGCAGCGTGCCGACAACAGCGCGGCCAGCACGGGTGTTGTAATATAGTACGGCAGATTTGCGCACGCCATCGGCTTAAGATGCGGAAATTTTTCCTGCACCAGCGCGCCGATATCGGTTTTTAGCACGTCGCCGAAGATGATCTCCAGATTCCCCGCGTCCGCCATCGTCTCGGCGAGAACCGGCTGCAGGGCGGTGTCGACCTCGACGGCCACGACCTTATTCGCCTTCCTGCAAAGCTCCTGCGTCAACGGGCCGATGCCGGGCCCAACCTCCAGCACGCCGCACGCGCCGTCCACCCCGGCTTCCGCGACGATGCGCTGCGGCACCCAGCGCTGCGTGAGAAAATTCTGCCCCTTGGACTTGGAAAAATGAAAGCCGTGCCGGGCAAGCAGGGCCTTGATGTCATTGATGCTGCAAAGATCCATAAAAAATCCGCCTTTCGCTTGCCATTGTAGCAAACGAAAGGCAGTTTTTCAATGCTTATTCGCCCTCGACATAGATTGAAACGCGCCGCGCGCCCCAGTTGATGCAGTCGTTGTAGGAGTCCTCGCCCATGTAGATGTCCACGACGTAGGGATGCTCCATCATGTTTGCGCCCGTGTCCTCGGCGTAGAAGTCGCCGACAAACGTGCCGTCTTCGAGGTAGAGCCACACATGCGTGCCGTAGGGGATGATGCCCGGGTTTACGGCAAGCGTGCGGCCGACGGTGGTGTATGTACCTGTGGATGTGGTGCCGGTCAGGCAGTAGGCCGTGGCGATGAAGGTGTCAAGCAGCGTCAGATTGTCCGGAACGCCCGGTTCGGCGCTCTCTTCCGCGGACGTTTTCTGCACCGGTACGGCCGGCGGCATCGGCTCGCCGTTTTCCAGCGCGTCTGCCAGCGCCCTGGCCTTGGCCGTCTTTGGCACGGCGGACGCTTCAGCCTGCGGCGCGGCTGTAGCCTCCGGCGCGGCTGCAGCCTCCGGCTCTGCCATGCGGGCGACTGGCGCGGGCTCCACCACTGCCTGCGCGGCGGCTGCGGCTTCCGGCCTGACCGTGCCTTCCGGCTCCGCCTGTACGCCCGCGGTGGCAAACACCAGCCCGGCGCTGACAAGCGTGACGGCAAAAACAATGAGAAAATTATGGCGGATTCTCTCTTTCAGATGCATTTTGGAATGCCTCCTTTCTGATAAATCGGGTCATGCTTCTGCGGCCAAAAAGATAGTTACAAAAGCATTACAAATCTATGACCAAAAGGAACATGTTATGTATTATAATTATTTTTGGAAAAAAGTCAAGCAAAATATGTACTGAAAAGATGAAACGACAATATTTCTGAAAAAATGATAAAACTGGAAGTGTAGAAAAATGTAAATATTTCAAGTTTTTTCGCGCAGGACAGCGGATGAACGTCAGAAATAGATGACAAAATGGTAAAAATGATTTCGATAAAATTACTGTTTGACAGACGGCGAAAAAAGTGCTATATTCTGAGCCAGCAAGAGGCTGTGACGAAGACAAGACGCTGCAAAACCCGGCACATCAGAGAGGCGCTCATCTGCTGCAAGAGCGCTTGCGCCGTCCGCCGCGTTACCACTTCCGAGCCGCTGCGCAGAAACCGAGTATGCGCGGCCGGGCCCTCCCGTTACAGAGGTCACGAGCGACGGCATTTGCCGTAAGCAGGGTGGGACCGTGGAGCGTATTGCGCTTCACCCCTGGTCAATCAGGGGTGAAGCGTTTTTTCTTTGCCCCGAATAAATCGAAAGGAGCAATACTCATGTCCGAAGAAAACCTGTATACGTTTGAAAATGAAAGCTACCGCAAGACGTATTGGCACACCTGCTCGCACGTTCTGGCGCAGGCGGTCAAGCGTCTGCATCCCGAAGTGAAGCTGGCCATCGGCCCTGCCATCGACAACGGCTTTTACTACGACTTTGACGCGCCGTTCAACTTCACCCAGCAGATGCTCGACGAGCTCGAGGCCGAGATGCGCAAAATCTGCAAGGAAAAGCTGAAGCTTGAACGTTTTGAGCTGCCGCGCGAAGAGGCCATTGCCTTCATGCAGGAAAAAGACGAGCCGTATAAGGTCGAGCTCATCAACGACCTGCCTGAGGACGCGGTTATCTCATTCTACCGCCAGGGCGAATTCACCGACCTGTGCGCCGGCCCGCACCTTGACTCCACGGGCCGCATCAAGGGCAACGCCATCAAGCTGACGCAGTGCTGCGGCGCGTACTGGCGCGGCGACTCCAAGCGCAAGATGCTGCAGCGCATCTACGCCGTCGCATTCCCGAAGAAGGAAGAGCTGGACGAATATCTCAGACAGCGCGAAGAGGCGCTCAAGCGCGACCACAACAAGATCGGCCGCGAGCTGGAGTATTTTACCACCGTCGATACGCTGGGCCAGGGCCTGCCGGTGCTGCTGCCGAAGGGCGCGCGCGTCGTGCAGCTGCTGCAGCGCTGGGTTGAGGACGTGGAGCAGAAGAACGGCTATCTGCTCACCAAGACGCCGCTCATGGCCAAGCGCGAGTTCTTTAAGATTTCCGGCCACTGGGATCATTACCTCGACGGCATGTTCATCATCGGCGACCCGTATGACGAGTCGAAGGAGTGCTTTGCGCTGCGCCCGATGACCTGCCCGTTCCAGTACCAGGTGTATCTGAACCGCCAGCGCAGCTACCGCGACCTGCCGATGCGCCTGGGCGAAACGTCGACGCTGTTCCGCAACGAAGATTCCGGCGAAATGCACGGCCTCATCCGTGTGCGCCAGTTTACGATCTCCGAGGGCCACAACGTCGTGCGGCCCGACCAGCTCGAAGAGGAGTTCAAAAACTGCCTTGATCTGTGCAAGTACTTCCTCGGCACGGTCGGCATGCTGGACAAGTGCACATTCCGCTTCTCGCAGTGGGACCCCGCCAACCCCAACAACAAGTATGAGGGCACGGCCGAACAGTGGGAGCATGCGCAGGCGGTCATGGGCCAGATCCTCGACGATCTGGGTGTGGAATACACCGTCGGCATCGACGAGGCCGCATTCTATGGCCCGAAGCTCGACATCCAGTTCCACAACGTCTACGGCAAGGAGGACACCATCGTCACCATTCAAATCGATATGCTGCTGGCCGAGCGCTTCGGCATGTACTATATCGACGAGAACGGCGAGAAGAAGCTGCCGTATATCATCCACCGCACGAGCCTTGGCTGCTATGAGCGCACGCTCGCATATCTGCTCGAGACGTATGCCGGCGCGCTGCCGACGTGGATGTCGCCCGAGCAGGTGCGCTTCCTGCCCGTGACTGACCGCGCGTGCGACTATTGCGCCGAGCAGGCGAAGAAGCTCACCGCGCTGGGTTACCGCGTTGCGGTTGACTACCGCAACGAGAAGATCGGCAAGAAGATCCGCGAGGCGCAGATGGAGAAGATTCCGTATATGCTGATCGTGGGCGACCGCGACATCGAAAACGGCACCGTCTCGCCGCGCCACCGCGCCGATGGCGATCTGGGCGCCATGACGCTCGATGCGTTCATCGCGATTTTGAAGGACGTTGTGGATAACAAGCTGAGAAAGTAAACGAAAAAGCACAAAAAATCCTCCATGCTCCGGCATGGAGGATTTTTTTGCAGCAAGGCTTGACAAAATGGTCTACATATTATAAACTTGATTTACAAAAGTAAACCAAGGAGGGTAATGCGATGGAGGATTACAGGCTGGGTGAGATGGAACAGCGCTTTGCGCAGCTCATCTGGGCGCATGAGCCCATCGGTTCCGGCGAGCTGGTGAAGCTGTGCGAGAAGGAGCTGGGCTGGAAAAAATCAACGACCTACACCGTGCTGCGGAGGCTGTGTGAAAAGGGACTGTTTCAGAACGAAAACGGCGCGGTCACGTCGCTGCTGAGCCGCGCGGCGTATGAGTCGGCGCAGAGCGCGGCCTTTGTCGAGCACGCGTTCTCGGGCTCTCTTCCCAAGTTTCTGGCTGCATTCACTGCGCGGCGGAAGCTGTCACAAAAGGAGATCGATGAGCTGCAGCGGCTGATCGACGAAAGCAGGGGGTGAGGCCATGCAGGCGCTATTTCAGACGTTTCTGCGTATGAGCCTGACGGGCAGCGTTGTGATTCTTGCTGTACTGCTGGCGCGTTTGGCGCTCATGAAGGCGCCAAAGAAATTTGCCTATGCGCTGTGGGCGGTGGTGCTGTTCCGGCTGTTATGCCCGGTGTCGTTTTCTGTGGAATTGCCGTTTCAGGCGCGGATGGAAGCTACGCAGCTTGCAGAATACCTGCAAACTGCCCCGGCGGAACAGAAATCGCCCGCCGTACAGCCCAGCGCGCCGCAGACGCACGCCGGGGCGGCCGCAGCCGTGAAGAACGAAGCCAATACGACCGTACAGACGGCCGACCAGCAGAACGCGTCTTTTGATGCGCAGCCGCAGGTATCGCGGAAAGCCGCGCTGCCGTGGACATATATCTGCACGTATGTATGGATTTTGGGCGTGGCGGCGATGCTCGTTTGCAGCGCCGTGTCGCTCGCGCGGCTCAAAAAACGGTTGAAAACAGCCGCGCCGCTGCGGGAGAATCTGTATCTGGCGGACGTGGATACGCCGTTTGTGCTGGGACTTGTGCGGCCAAGAATCTATCTGCCGGCGGGTCTTGGCGAACAGGAGATGGAATACATCGTCCTGCACGAGCGGCATCACATTCGCCGGGGCGACCACGTGGTAAAGCTGCTGGCCTTTGCGGCGCTGGCACTGCATTGGTTCAATCCGCTCGTTTGGCTGGCGTTTTCGCTTGCCGGGCGCGACATGGAGATGAGCTGCGACGAGGCCGTGATGAAGCGCACGGACGGCGCGATCCGCGCCGATTACGCGCAGTCGCTGCTGAACCTCTCTGCCGGGCACAGGCGCTTCGCCGCCACGCCGCTCGCCTTCGGCGAGGGCGCGCCGAAAGAGCGTATCAAAAATGTGCTCCGCTGGAAAAAACCCGCCGCCATCGGTGCGGCTGTGGCAGCGGTGGCAGTTGTTGCGCTTGTGGTTGTCCTGGCTGCCAATCCGAAGCAGGCGGAGCGGCAGGAGCTGGCGGGCTCGCGGTTCACGGTTGTGGACTGCGTATACCAAAGCCCATATTTGTCCATGTACTACACGCCCGAGGGCGCGCCGGACTACATGGTGACGGAGGATCTGCAGCTTCTGCAGGGCGCAGATCCGGTCGTGGAATTTGCAGAAGACGGCACATGGGAGTATGTAGGCGGCCAGACCGGCTGGAACGCCGTGGGCGTGCTGCATGAAAAAACATATACAAAAGGCGGACTCTACGCACTCTTTGACAGCGGGTTGGATGTTCTGACCAAAGAAGTCAAGGTGCTTTTGGATGATGTGACAGACGTCTGGCGTGTAGACGACAAAGATGAACAGCAGTTCTTCCTTGTGATGCAGACCAGAAACGATGCGACGCTGCTGGCCAAGTGTTATGGGGCGGACAGCGGCGAAGCGCAGACGTACGTCCTGTGGCGGCTTGAGCGCAGCGGCAAAGCATTCGACCCTGAAGCGCTGCAGGAGGACGTGCGCGAAATGAATGGCGACAAGAATCTGCTGCTGTTTTCGTTTTATGAGATGGACGATTTTCTGCTGGCGGGCTTTCAGAGCGGCAGCCATATGGGCTTTGCAACCTTCCAGAAAAATGCGGACGGCTACAAGCTGCGCGGCTCGCGCGACTTTGGCGGCGCTAGCCTGTACAGCATGACCATTGCGCAGGAGCAGGGGATGGATCACAGCATTACCGTCGCGCTCAGCAGCAGGCGTGACCTTGCCGTGGTCTCGGCCCGCGCGGGTGAGCGGCATCAGGAGCAGGCCGTCACCACCTGCCCTGCGATGGCCGTCTTCGAGTGGCCGGAGATTCTGCCGGAGGAAACGACGGTTGACGTGCGCTTCTATAACGCGCGCAGCGAGGAGCTCGAGCGCACAGATGCTGACAGCGAGCAGGAACAGGTACAGCAGGAACTGGAGAAACTGGAAGAGGTTATGCAAGCAGGCGAGGAAGAACAGATGTTCCATGCACAATTCCCGCAGCTCGATATAAGCAGCCTGCAATCCTATCTGGACGCGCATCCAGAAACGCTCACAAACGGCTGGGAGAATCTTTATATCAACGAGGCGGGGTTTGACGACGAGGGAACCGGCATCTACACCATTCAGGGCGACGAGGTGCTGGCCATCGACGCGAAAAACGGCGTGCTGCTGCTGCGCGTGGTGGGCGGGGGCTACCGCGGCGTGCTCGCCATCGCAAACGACCCATCTGAACTCAGCGTGGAGATGTCGGCGGGCATCGGCGCGTACGGCGAGCTGGTGGGCGATATCGCTTCTGCACATGGCGGCGTGCTTGCCATGAGTGCCAGCGGCTTTTTGGATACCGACGCCGGGGGAAACAGCGCAGGCGGCAACGGCGGGCTGATCGCGGGCTACGCGATAAGCAATGGAACGGGCTATGGCGAGCACTTTGGCGCGGGCTACTACCGGCTGGAGTTGCGCGGGGACAACCGGTTCTACATCGTGGACGCGAGCGAACCGGTCTCCGCCAGCTGCACCGACGCGGTGGAGTTCCGGCCGGCGCTCATCGTGGACGGTGAGATGCAGCAGGATGAGTATTTTACGAGCCAAATGCCCCGCGCGTGCATCGGCCAGACGCGGACAGGTGAAATTTTGATGCTCGTCATCGAGGGCCGTATGCCCGACGCGGGCGTCTACGGCGCAGACGTGAATACCTGCGCCGCGATCCTGCAGCGCTACGGCTGCGCGCAGGCGCTGAACGTCGACGGCGGCACGAGTGCGATGCTCTGGTTCGACGGCGAGTATGTCACAAGATGCTCGAACAGCAATCTGCGCGAAAGCGGCGGCAGACTTCTGCCCAACGCGTTTGTGTATCAGCGCGCAGGATAAAAAAACACCGTCTCTTCCTTGGAAGAGACGGTGTAAATTTTACTTGGCAGGTTTGAAGCTGTCTTTGAGCAGCACGCTGCGGTTAAAAACCAGATGCTCCGCCGAGCAGTCCTTGTTGTCCATGCAGAAGTAGCCCACGCGCATGAACTGATAGCCCGGTGCGGTCTGCTTATCGCGGTCCGTGCCCAGCGCGTCATATTTCTTCGCGTCTTCCACAAGCGCCGCTTCGACCTTGCAGCCGGTGAGCACCGTGAGAGAATCGGGATTCAGGCACTCGAGGAAATCCTTGTCGGCTCCGTCTGGCTGCGCGTCCGAGAACAGGTTGTCATACAGCCGCACCTCTGCGTCCACCGCCGTGGCCGCGTCGACCCAGTGGATCGTCGCGCCCTTGACCTTGCGCCCGTCGGCAGGATCGCCGCCGCGCGAGTTGGGGTCATACTCGGCATAGACCTCGATCACGCTGCCGTTTTCGTCTTTTTTGCAGCCCGTCGCGGTCACAAGATACGCGCCCTTGAGCCGCACCTCGTTGCCGGGGTACATGCGCTTGTACTTGGGAACGGGCGCTTCCAAAAAGTCCTCGGCCTCGATCCAGACCTCACGGCTGAACGTGATGGTATGCGTGCCCTGCTCGGGGTGGACGGGGTTGTTTTCCACTTCAAATGTCTCGGACTGGCCTTCCGGGTAGTTTGTGATGATGAGCTTCACGGGGTGCAGCACGGCCATGGTGCGCTCGGCAGTGTCGTTGAGGTCCTCACGCAGGCAGTGCTCCAAAAATGCGTACTCGACGACGCTGGCGGTCTTGGCCACGCCGATGCGCTCACAGAAATTGCGCACCGCGCGCGCGGTATAGCCGCGGCGGCGCAGGCCGCAGAGCGTGGGCATGCGCGGATCGTCCCAGCCGCTCACGCGCCCGGTCTCGACAAGCGTGCGCAGCTTGCGCTTGGACATGACGGTGTGGTCGATGCCAAGTCGGGCGAATTCGATCTGCCGGGGCTTGCGGCCAGGGATGGAGACGTTGCTCACCACCCAGTCGTAGAGCGGGCGGTGCGCCTCAAACTCCAGCGAGCAAAGCGAGTGCGTGATGCCCTCAAGCGCGTCCTGAATGGGATGGGCGAAGTCGTACATGGGATAGATGCACCACTTTGTGCCCTGCCGGTGGTGGTTTAAATACCGGATGCGGTAGATGACGGGGTCGCGCATGTTAAAGTTGCCGGAGGCAAGGTCAATCTTCGCGCGCAGCGTGCGGCTGCCTTCGGGGAACTCGCCGTTTTTCATGCGCTCAAAGAGGTCGAGGTTTTCCTCCACCGAACGGTCACGGTAGGGAGATACGGCGGGCTTGCCAATCTCGCCGCGGCAGGCGCGGAACTCTTCAGCCGTGAGGTCGCACACATACGCCAGGCCCTTTTTGATGAGCTCGACGGCGTATTCATAGTCCTTTTCAAAATAGTCCGAGCCATAGTAGAACCGGTCGCCCCAGTCAAAGCCCAGCCAGTGGATATCGTTCTGGATGGCCTCGACATACTCAGAGTCTTCCTTCGTGGGGTTGGTATCGTCCATGCGCAGATTGCAAAGACCGCCGAACTTCTCAGCCGTGCCGAAGTCGATCGTCAGCGCCTTGCAGTGGCCGATGTGCAGGTAGCCGTTCGGCTCCGGCGGGAAGCGCGTATGCACCCTGCAGCCCTCAAACTGCCCGCCCGCGGCCAGATCTTCCTCAATAAAGGTCTCGATAAAATTTCTGCTTTCCAGCGGTTTCAGCTCTTCCATATTTTCTCCTCCGTGGGTAAACACATTTACACGCTATTATAGCCCAAGTTTTGCTGTTGCGCAATTACAAATTCCGCGTTTGCCGGGAAAAATGTAAATTTAGTGAAAACTTGTGCCAAAAAATGAAATTGCCTCTTTTCAATCCGGGCAAGATATTATAGAATAATACAGGATATCACGGTCACGCCGCCGCGTGCGCGCTGCGGCGCAAGCCATCAAAAGGAGAATGGACGCATGAGCGAACCGAAATATAAACGGGTGCTTTTGAAAATCAGCGGCGAAGCGCTGGCGGGCGAAGCGCACCGGGGCCTTGATTTTGACGTGATCGGCGGCGTGTGCGACGTCGTGCGCCAGTGCGTGGAACTGGGCGTGCAGGTCGGCATCGTCGTGGGCGGCGGCAATTTCTGGCGCGGCGTAAAAGACGGCAGCGGCCGCATGGAGCGCACGCGTGCCGACCATATGGGGATGCTCGCCACGGTCATCAACGCCCTTGCCATTGCCGACTGTCTCGAGCAGCGTGGTGTCGAGGTGCGTGTACAGACGGCCATTGAGATGAACAAGATCGCAGAGCCCTACATCCGCGGCCGCGCCATCCGGCATCTGGAAAAGGGCCGGGTCGTCATCTTCGGCTGCGGCACCGGCAACCCCTATTTCTCCACCGATACCGGCGCCGTGCTGCGCGCGGCGGAGATCGAGGCCGACGCAATTCTGCTGGCCAAAAATATTGACGGCGTCTACAGCGCCGATCCTGCCAAGGACCCGGCGGCTGTAAAATATGATGCGATTACCTATGACGAGGTGCTTGCCAGGCATCTGGCGGTCATGGACACCACGGCGACCTCGCTGTCGATGGATAACCACATTCCCGTACAGGTGTTTGCCCTCGCCGACCCGCAGAACATCCTGCGCGTCGTGATGGGAGAGCCGATTGGAACGATTGTTAAGGAGGAAGTTTAACATGGCAGATCTCAAGGAATTTCAGAGAAAAATGGAAAAGACCCTGGAAGTGCTCGCTTCCGATTTTGGCGCCGTGCGTGCCGGCCGCGCCAACGCGCAGGTGCTCGACCGCATTGTCGTTCCGTACTACGGCGTCGACACCCCCATCAACCAGGTTGGCACCATCTCCTCACCCGATCCCAGAACGCTCGTGATTCAGCCGTGGGATGCGTCGCTGCTCAAGCAGATTGAGAAGGCCATCCAGACGAGCGAGCTCGGCATCAACCCGCAGAATGACGGACGCATCATTCGGCTCGTGTTTCCGCAGCTCACGGAGGAGCGCCGTAAGGATCTGACCAGGCAGGTCAAAAAGTACGGCGAGGACTCCAAGGTCGCCATCCGCAACGTCCGCCGCGACGCGGTCGATTTTGTCAAGAAGTCGCAGAAGAAGGGCGAGATGACCGAGGACGACGAGAAGAAGGCGGAAAAGGACATCCAGGACCTGACCGATAAGTACATCAAAAAAGTCGACGAGATGTGCGCCAAGAAAGAAAAGGAACTGATGGAAATTTAATGCGATTTCCCGCAAAAGCCGCCGATGGCGGCTTTTGCTTAGCTGCCGGGAAAGCGGCGATGCCGTTTTCCCGGCAATATTCAAAGGACGGAAATATGAGTATTTTCAAGAACAAGACGAAAACCTGCAAAGCGCAGACTGTGCCGCGGCACATTGCCATCATCATGGACGGCAACGGCCGCTGGGCCACAAAGCGCGGCCTTCCGCGCACGGCCGGCCACGCCGCCGGCAGCGAGACCTTCCGCCGCATCGCCACTTACTGCCGCAAGATTGGCGTCGAGTATCTGACGGTCTATGCGTTTTCCACCGAGAACTGGAAGCGCTCGGCGGAGGAGGTCGGCGCGATCATGCAGCTGTTTGAAAAATACCTGCACGAGGCCATCGACACGATGGCGCGCGACCATATCCGGCTGAGAATTCTGGGCGATACCTCGCGCATCAGTCCCGAGCTTCGCGCGCTTATCGCCAGGACGGATGAGATCTCCACGCACTACACGGGCTTTCAGGCCAACATCTGCATCAACTACGGCGGGCGCGACGAGATCGTGCATGCGGCGAGGGCGTTTGCCGCGCGCTGCGCAGCGGGTGCGTGCAGCCCGGACGAGCTGACGGAGGATATGTTTTCCGGCCTTCTTTATACTGCCGGCCTGCCCGACCCCGAGCTCATCATCCGCCCGTCCGGAGAGGTGCGCGTATCGAATTTCCTGCTGTGGCAGTCGGCGTACAGCGAATACTATTTCACCGACGTGCTGTGGCCCGATTTTACAGAAAAAGAACTGGACAGGGCGATCGCAGCCTATCAGAAGCGCGACCGCCGCTTTGGAGGCGTGAAGAAATGAAACAAAGACTTCTCGTGGCCGCGGTGGGCGTGCCGCTGCTGATTCTGGTGCTGGTATTTTTACCGCCCGTCGCGACGGGTGTTCTGGTCTGCGCGATTGCAGCTGCAGCCGCTTATGAACTGCTGCATACGGCTTGCAAGGCGCCGTGCGTGCTTGTCTATGCGTTGACGGCTTTGATGGCGGTGCTGACGGTTCTTGTTGCCGGTAACGGCCTGTGCCTGTACCGAGAGAGGCTCCAGACGGCGAGAACGGTCTATCTGGCCTGTGCCTTCTTGTATATAACGGCGCTGTTTTTCCTTGCTGTGCGCCGGTATGGGACACCGCGCGCGCTGCTGTTTGGTGATCTTGCCGTGTGTGTGGTGGCTGCGTTTGTGTTCCCTTCGATGTATGGCTGCATCTGCCTGCTGCGAAACATCAGTCCCATTTTTGTGCTGATGCCGTTTGTGATCGCTTTTGTCGGTGACAGTGCATCGATGCTGGGCGGCATGGCGTTCGGAAAGCGCAAGTTTGCTCCGCGCGTCAGCCCGAACAAGACGTGGGCGGGCTTTATCGCCGGGCCGATCGGCAGCGCGCTGGGTATGGTGCTGCTGGGGCTGATTGTGTGCTGGGCATTTTCTGCCGAACTGCCGCTCTGGCTGCTGGCCGTGGCCGGCGCACTGGCCAATCTGTTCGGCCAGCTGGGCGATCTGTCGATGAGCCTCATCAAGCGCGAGGCCGGCATCAAGGACTACAGCCATATTTTCCTGACGCACGGCGGCGTGCTCGACCGGTTTGATTCAACAATGTTCATCGCGCCTGTTGTCTACGGGCTGCTGATGACGGCGGAGGCGTTTTTGTGACAAGCGTTGTTTCAATTTTGGGCTCCACAGGCTCCATCGGGCGTCAGACGCTCGATGTGGCGGAATGTCTGGGCGTCCGGGTCGCCGCACTCACGGCCAACCGGGACGTTGCGCAGATGGAGGCGCAGTGCAGAAAATACCGCCCGCAGCTTGCCGTCATGATGGACGAGGATAAAGCGCGGGAATTAAAAGCGAGTCTTGTGGATATGAATATACGGGTGACGTCCGGGATCGACGGCCTCATCGAGGCTGCGCGGCTTCCCGAGGCCGATACTGTTGTGACCGCTGTGTCGGGCATGGTGGGGCTTCGCCCGACGCTTGCCGCCATCGAGGAAAAAAAGCGCATCGCGCTGGCCAACAAGGAGACGCTGGTCTGCGCGGGCGAGCTGGTCATGGCGCGCGCAAGGCAGGCCGGCGCCGAGATCATCCCCGTGGATTCCGAGCATTCGGCCATTTTCCAGTGCCTGATGGGGTGCCGTGACAAGGGCGAGATCCGCAGGCTCATTCTGACGTGCTCCGGCGGGCCGTTTTACGGCCAAACGCGCAAAACGCTGGCCGGGATGACGAAGGACGACGCGCTGCGCCATCCGAACTGGACGATGGGCGCGAAGATCACCGTCGACTGCGCCACGCTCATGAACAAGGGGCTGGAAGTGATCGAGGCGATGCACCTGTATGCGCTGCCGCTTGACAAAGTGACGGCCGTCATTCACCGGCAGTCGATCGTGCACAGTCTGGTCGAGTTCTGTGACGGCGCGGTGCTCGCGCAGCTGGGCGCGCCGGATATGCGCATCCCCATCGGCCTGGCGCTGACGTACCCGGCGCGCACGGAAAATCCCGCTCCGGCGCTTGATCTTCTCTCGTGCGGCGAGCTCAGCTTTGCACCCATCGATGAAACCGCGTTTCCCTGCTATCAGCTGGCGAGACAGGCCGCGCGCGTGGGCGGCAGCTGCTGCGCGGCGATGAACGCGGCCAATGAAGAGGCGGTGGCGCTGTATCTGCAGGATAAGCTCCGCTTCTATGATATCTCCGACGCCGTGGAAGCGGCGATGGAACTGCCGGTGCGGCAAAATCCCACGCTCGAGGAGATTCTCAGCGTGGACGCGTCTGCGCGCGAGCTGGTGCGCGCGCGCTTCGGCTGATTTTTTAGTTCAGGTGATCGCATGTATATTCTCATAGCAATTCTCATTTTTGGCATTCTCATCTTCGTCCATGAGCTGGGCCATTTCCTCTCGGCCAAGGCGCTGGATGTGCAGGTCAACGAATTTTCCGTCTGCATGGGCCCGGCCATTTGGAAAAAGCAGAAGGGCGAGACGCTCTACGCGCTGCGCTGCATCCCCATCGGCGGCTACTGCGCGATGGAGGGCGAAGATGAAGAGAGCGAAAATCCACGCGCGTTTACCTCAAAAGCGTGGTGGCGGCGGCTTATCATTTTGCTGGCGGGCTCGTTCATGAACTTCGTGGCGGGGCTTCTGGTGCTGGTTGTGCTGTATTCCGGCGCTGCGGCGTTCAGTACGCCGCGCATCAGCGGATTTTTTGAGGGCTGCCCGCTGCAGTCGGCCGGGGCGTTGCAGGAAGGCGACGAGCTGTACAAGATCGACGGCCGCAGAGTGTATATCTACTCCGACGTCGGCATGCTGCTCGGCCGCAATCACACGGGCGTGTACGACCTTGTGGTCAAGCGCGATGGCAAGCAGGTAGAACTCAACGACTTTGCCATGCAGCCGCAGCTCTACACCATAGACGGCGAGCAGACATATAAGTATGGCCTGTATTTTGCCGCCGAGGAAAAGACGCTGGGGAGCCTGCTGAAGGTCAGCTGGAACACGGGCCTGGACTTTGCCAGACTTGTGTGGATGGGGCTGGAGGATCTCATCTCCGGGCTTGTTTCGGTCGATGAGATGTCGGGTCCTGTGGGCATCGTGTCAGTCATCGCCGAGACGGGAAAAAGCTCCGAGACGGTTGCCGCCGGCCTTGCCAACATTGCGTATCTCGCCGCGTTCATCGCCATCAACCTCGCGGTCATGAATCTGCTGCCGCTGCCGGCGCTCGACGGCGGACGCATCTTTCTGCTGCTGGTGAACACGGTGGTCTATGCGCTTACGAAGAAGAAAATTCCGTCCAAATTCGAGGGCTTTATCCACGCGGCGGGCATGGTCATCCTGCTGGCGTTTATGGCCTTCGTCACGTTTAAAGATATCTGGAAGCTGTTTACCTAGGAGAACCATTATGACAAAAGCAATCATGGCCGGCCCCGTGCAGATCGGCGGCGGCGCGCCGGTCAGTATTCAGTCAATGCTCAATACCAGAACCACCGACGTCGGGGGCTCGCTCGCGCAGATCGATGCGCTTGCAGCGGCGGGCTGCCAGATCGCGCGTCTGGCGATTCCCGATATGGATGCGGCAAGCGCGTTCCGGGAGATCTGCGCCGCGTCGCCGCTGCCGCTGGTGGCCGATATCCATTTTGATTACCGCCTCGCCATCGCCGCGGCTGAGGCCGGCGCCAGCAAAATCCGTATCAATCCGGGCAATATCGGCGATTCCGGGCGCGTGCGCGCGGTTGTGGACGCGTGTAAGGAGAAGCACATCCCCATCCGCATCGGTGTGAACGGCGGAAGTCTGGATAAGAAATTGCTCGAAAAATACGGTCATCCCACGGCGGAGGCGCTCGTCGAGAGCGCGTTTTCGCACATCGAGCTGCTGGAAAAGTTCGGCTTCTACGACATCTGCGTGTCGATGAAGTCCAGCTCCGTGCCGCTCATGATGAAGGCCTACCGTCTGTTTTCCGCGCAGTCGGAGTATCCGCTGCACGTCGGCGTGACCGAGACGGGCACCGAGTACATGGGCACCATCAAATCCGCCATGGGCATCGGCGGGCTTCTTTGCATGGGCATCGGCGACACCGTCCGCGTGTCCTTAACGGCCGACCCGGTGCGCGAGGTTTACGCCGCGAAGGCCATCTTAAAAGCTGCGGGGCTGCGTCATGAGGGCGTGAACATCATCGCATGCCCCACCTGCGGCCGCACGCGCATCGACCTCATTGGTCTTGCCAGCCGTGTGGAGCAGGCGCTTGCAAACTGCGACAAGCCCATCACCGTGGCGGTCATGGGCTGCGTGGTGAACGGCCCGGGCGAGGCACGCGAGGCCGACGTCGGCATCGCCGGCGGCGAGGACTGCGGCGTTTTGTTTGTCAAGGGCGAGATGGTCAAAAAGCTTCCCTATGACGAGCTGCTTGACGCGCTGGTCGCGTATGTCGATACGCTCTGAGCGCGAAACAAAGGAGAAGCCATGAGCGATACGATACTGTTTTCAGAGCTGTTTCCAAAGACGCAGCTGCCGGAGCGCGTCCGCTGCGCGCAGGTTGCCCGCGCGCAGATCGACCGCGGGGCCAGAAGCATTGAAATAGATCTGGAATCGGAGCATTACATACCGCAAAGTGAAATCGAGGAGCTTCAGGCCATGCTGGCGCACCGGTATGGCCTGAAGCGTCTTGCCATTTTGCCGCACTACCCGGCGCAGGCGATCGGTACGCTGGAGCCTGCCGACCTTGTCCGCGTGTTTGTGCGCGCCTGGCCGCCTGCCGCGGCGAGCCTTGCCGGGGCAAAATTTGAGCTGACGCGCGAGCGGGTGACCGTCCGCCTGGCCGCAAACGGCAAGCAGGAGCTGGAAAAGCACGCACCGCGGGCGCAGGAATTTTTGCAGGCGCACTTCGGCGTGAAGCCGGAATTCACGTTCATCCCCGGCACGCAGCTCGAGGGCCGGGCACTTTTTGACGAGACCGAGCGCATCCGCCGCGAGGCGATCAAACAGGTGCAGCTTGCCGCGCCCACGAGCGCGCAGCCGGGAAAACACCACGCTGCTGCGCCCACGCAGCAGCCGGCCGGCGACGTGTTCTTTGGCAGGCCGTTCGGCGGCGAGCCGGTCCGGATGGCCGAGCTTAATCTCGACATGTTCCGCGTGGTTGTGCGCGGCAAGGTCTTCGCCGTGCAGCACCGCGAGCTCAAAAAGCGCGGCGCGTGGGTGGTCTGCTTCGATGTGACGGACTACACCGGCTCTGTGCGTGTCAACCAGTTCATGGAAAACGACAAGGCCAAGCCAATTCTTGACAACGTCCAGCCCGGCATGTGGGTGCGCATTCAGGGCAAGATGACCTTTGACCGCTATGACAACGAGATGGTCATGCAGCCCAATGCCATTGAGCGTATCCCCACGCCAAAACGCGTGGACACGGCAAAGGAAAAGCGCGTGGAGCTGCATCTGCACACCACAATGTCGTCCATGGACGCGCTGACCGATACGGCCGCTGCCGTGAAGCAGGCGGCGGCGTGGGGACACCGCGCCATCGCCATCACGGATCACGGCTGCGCGCAGTCGTTCCCGGATGCGCTGAAGGCCTCCGGCAAGGCCAAGGTCGCGGGCACGGATGAGAACATCAAGATTCTGTACGGCTGCGAGGGATATTATGTCAACGATGTGGACGACCGCATCGCCGTCCACGGCCCCATCGACGCGCCGTTTGACGCGGAATACGTCGCATTTGACCTTGAGACGACGGGCCTTTCTTCCCAGCACGATGTCATCATTGAAATCGGCGCCGCAGTGATGCGCGGCGGCGAGGTGCTCGATACCTTTCAGACCTTCGTTGCGCCGGGCCGCAAGCTCACGCCGAAGATCATCGAGCTCACTGGCATCACCGACGAGATGCTTGTCGGCGCGCCGGATATCTCCGAAGCACTGCCGGAGTTTCTCAGTTTTGTGGCGGGACGGCCGCTGTGTGCGCACAACGCCGATTTTGACATCGGCTTTATTACCGCCGCTGCGCAGCGGTTGGGCCTCACGTTCCAGCCGACGTACGTCGACACGCTCATCCTGGCGCAGAACATGCTGCCGGAGCTGGGCAAGTACAAGCTCAATATCGTGGCGGACGCCCTGAGCCTGCCGGAATTCAACCACCACCGCGCGTCCGACGACGCCGTCACCTGCGGACACATGATGATGCGCTTCTGGAAGATGCTGGAGGAAAAGGGCGTGCATACGCTCGCGCAGGTCAATCCCGTCATGGCCGAGCTTCGCTCGGGCGCGAAGATTCTGGACCGCCGCCCGCGGCACATCATCCTCTTTGCCAAAAATTCCATTGGCCTGCGAAACCTCTACCGGCTGATCTCCTACGGCAACCTGAAATACTTCAAGCGCAATCCCATCATCCCGAAGTCCGAGCTGCTCAGATGGCGCGAGGGGCTGATCATCGGCTCGGCCTGCGAGGCGGGCGAGCTGTTTCAGGCCGTCGTGGCGCACAAGAGCTTTGCCGAGCTCAAGCGCATCGCGTCGTTCTATGATTTTCTCGAGATTCAGCCGCTGTGCAACAACGCCTTCATGCTGGAAAAAGGACAGGCCGAGGACGAAGAGGAGCTCCGCGCGTTCAACCGCACCATCGTCCAGCTGGGAGAAGCGCTTGGAAAGCCCGTCGTGGCCACGGGCGACGTGCACTTCTTAAACCCGGAGGACGAGATCTATCGCCATATCCTCATGGCGACCAAGCAGATGCCCGACGCTGACCGGTCGCTGCCGCTGTACTTCCGCACGACGGATGAGATGCTCAGGGAGTTTGACTACCTTGGCGAGGAGAAGGCGTACGAGGTCGTGGTCAAAAACACGAACCTGATCGTTGACTGGTGCGATACCGTGCGGCCCGTGCCGCACAACCTGTTCGCGCCGAAGATCGAAAACTCGGTCGAGGACCTCAAAGACCTTGTCTACGGCAAGCTGCACCGGCTCTACGGCGAAAACCCGCCGGAGCTCATCCGCAAGCGCGTGGACACCGAGATGCACGACATCATTTCCTGCCACTACGATGTCATCTATATGTCGGCGCAGAAGCTGGTGCAGAACTCGCTGGAAAACGGCTACCTGGTCGGCTCGCGCGGCTCGGTCGGCTCATCGATCGTGGCGTTTCTGTCGGGCATCACCGAGGTCAACTCTTTTCCGCCGCACTATCGCTGCCCCAAGTGCAAGTTTACAACTTTCGACGTGCCTGCCGACTGCGCGTGCGGCGCGGATTTGCCCGACGCGGTATGCCCCGAGTGCGGGGAGAAGCTCGACAAGGACGGCTTCAACATTCCGTTTGAGACGTTCCTCGGCTTCGGCGGTGACAAAGTCCCCGATATCGACCTCAACTTTTCCGGCGAGTATCAGGCGCGCGCGCACGCGTACTGCGTGCAGATGTTCGGCTCTGACCATGTGTTCCGTGCAGGCACCATCGGCACGGTGGCCGAGAAAACGGCCTACGGGTACGCGAAAAAATATCTGGCCGAGCGCAATATGACCGTCAGCAAGGCAGAGGAAAACCGCCTTGCTGCAGGCTGTGTGGGCATCAAGCGCACCACGGGCCAGCACCCGGGCGGCCTTGTCGTCATCCCGCAGGAGAACGAGATCTGGGATTTCTGCCCCGTGCAGCACCCGGCGGACGACAAGGATTCCGACTGGATCACGACACATTTTGAATACCACTCGATGGAGGAAAACCTCCTTAAGCTCGACATGCTCGGCCACGATGACCCGACGATGATCCGCATGCTGGAGGACTTAACGGGCGTGGACGCGAAGAAGATTCCGCTCGACGATCAGGACACCATGTCCATCTTCACCTCCAGCAAAGTCCTGGGCTATGAGAATGACCCTATCCTGGGCCCAGTTGGCTCGTGCGCCATCCCGGAATTTGGCACCAGCTTTACGCGGGGGATGCTGCAGGAGACGCAGCCGACAAAATTTGACACGCTCATCCGCCTTTCTGGCTTCTCGCATGGCACCGATGTGTGGCTGGGAAACGCCCGCGACCTGATTCTTTCCAAGACCGCGACCGTCTCCGAGGCCATCGGCTGCCGCGACGATATCATGCTGTATTTGATTCAGTGCGGGATGCCCGAAAAGCGCTCGTTCAAGATCATGGAGTCCGTGCGTAAGGGCAGGGGACTGCCCGAGGGCGCGGAGGATGAGATGCGCGCGGCCGGCGTACCCGATTGGTACATCGGCTCGTGCAAAAAGATCAAGTATCTGTTTCCCAAGGCGCACGCCACGGCGTATGTCATGATGGCGTTCCGCATCGCGTGGTTCAAGGTGCATGAGCCGCTGGCGTTCTATGCGGCGTATTTCTATCGCCGCAGCCAGAAGGGCGGCTTTGACGCGGCCATCATGACGCACGGCATTGACCTTGTGAAGCAGAAGATACAGGAAATCAAGAACGACGACGAGGCCACGGCCAAGGACGATGACCTTTTCACCACGCTTGAGGTCTGCTACGAGTTCTACCTGCGCGGGTTCACCTTTTCCAACATCAACCTCTACCGCTCGCATGCGACAAGGTTTATCCTCGACGGCAATTCGCTGCTGCCGCCGTTTGTGGCGGTGTCGGGTCTGGGCGAGTCGGCGGCATGGGATATCATGGACGGGCGCGAGGGTAAACGGTTTTTGTCCATCGAGGAATTCTCCATGGCCTGCCCCAAGGTGTCGAAGGCACATATCGAGGACCTGCGCGAGGCGGGTGCGTTCGGCGATCTGCCGGAGACGAGCCAGATCACGCTGTTCTGAGGCGCGCTCTGCCTCCCCTTTCTCTGAAAGGGAACAAAAAAGCCTCCCTTGTGCAAAGGGAGGTGGCACGGCGCAGCCGTGACGGAGGGATGTTATATTATGTGCCGCACCAGAGCCTCCCTTGTGTAAAGGGAGGTGGCTCGCCGAAGGCGAGACGGAGGGATTGAAAGACCGCCCAAACACGCGCGGCAGACGGACATTTGGATGCATTTATCAGACAATCCCTCAGTCAGCTTCGCTGACAGCTCCCTTTGCACAAGGGAGCCTTTGGCAGCGGCGGAAAAGCAACAACTGGTAACGAAATTGTGCAAAATGGTTACAATTTGTCATAGGTTGTGGTCTGGCGGCGAAAAACGCACAAGCCATTGTGGTGCAGAGAAATAATGCACAAACTTTACATAAAATAGTTGCAATTTGTAAAATTTATGGTAAACTGGGTGACGAGCATCCCATGAATAGGAATATTGGGTGGAAGATGAAAGAGGTGTACATATGATGAAAAGAATGAGCAGACTCGTAAGCGCCCTGCTGGTCCTTGCCATGCTGTGCGCAATGATTCCCGCTGCTTTTGCAGCAGATCAGGGGAACCTGAGCACAGCTACGGTCAACGAAGTGTGGGTCGGCGATACGTTTTCGATGCCGGTCGGTACCGGCTGTAAGGGTACCGTAACGACAACCTATACCAAGAGTGACGGTACGTCGCTGGGTTACAGCGGCAGCAACTATGTTTCCTACAGCACCTCAACGGGCAAGTATACTGCCTCCAGATCGACGCTGACTACGAACAATACGATTCCGGACGGGTATATCGTTGCCAAGGTCAGCGGCAATGAGGCCGGCTGTACGCATGCCCGGGAATACAAGGTCAGGATCTACAACAGGGCAACGACCTTTACGGCCAAGACGACCAGTGTTGTGGTAACGAAGAACCAGAGCGCGACGGTCGATATTACGCTTGAGCCCGCAGCGACTGTCCGCAACGAGGTAAAATGCCTGCCCGACCCCAACGGCGTTGCGTCGGCAACCTATGACCCCGTGACCAAGAAGGTCACCATTTCCTACCTCAAAGACGGCCGAAGCGACCTGACGCTGGTTGCGGATGAAGGCACGGATCATGAAAAGTATGTGTATATCACGGTTTCCACCTCTGCCAATGCTGTTGTCAGCATTAAGAAGGGCGATACTGTTGTCGCAAAAACGGGCACTCCCGGCGAAGCGACTGTTGCAGTCGGCGATAAGATGACGCTGACGGCGACCGTATCCGGCGCGACCGGCACGAGCAACAATGTGACGTGGACGAGCTCGGACCCGGCGAAGGTATATGTTTCGCGTACCGGTGCAGTGGAGGCGCTGGCGGTAGGCAGCTCTGTGATTACCGCCACTTCTGTCGATACCGGCGCTAAGGCGGAATATACGCTCAACGTGATCGGCGCGATCGCGGGTATTACGCTGAAAGAGGACAACAAGGAAGTTACCTCGAAAGAAGTTACCAAGAGCACGACGCCCTTTACGATCACAGCGGTGACCACGCCCTCAGGCTCGGAGAGCTCGATCAAGTGGACGGTTTCCGATGCAAACGTTCTGGATATCACAGGCAATAAAGAGACGGATCTGACAAAGGGCGCGAAGTATGACGCCACCACAAAGACGGCCACCGGCGCTTCCATCAAGGTGGTACCGGCCAATGCCGGCAAGGCGACGCTGACTGCAACGGTCGGCGGCAAGAGCAAGAGCGTGACTATCACCGTCTGGGAAGCGGCCAAGAAAATTGTAAGCGTGGTTGACCGTGCGGACTATACCATCCGCGATGGCTCTGACCTGTTGGCGCGTTTCCAGAAAAAGTACCCTGTGGTTCAGGCCAACCTGGAAAATAACGCAGGCGCGGTAGAGGTTCCTGTAATCTGGCTGTATTACACGAAGAACCCGTCGAACAGCAAAGAGATCAGCGTCGTCGGCAGACTCAATGAGTCCGATGAATCCGGCTATATGAAGTACGATGTTTCCGCAGTGGGAACGTTTACCGCCACTGCTGCGCTCACGACCGAGGGCGAAGTGACCTCGAACGTTATCACGGCCAGCTCGACGAGCGCTGTGCAGAATGACAAGATCACTTTCACCTGCAAGGCCGAGGCGGAACCGTCCGACTGCAGGCTCGCCTACCAGTGGTACAAGGACGGCACGCCCATCTCCGGTGCGACCGCAGCGACCTATACGTTCACGGTTCCGGATTCCTCCAAGGATTCCAGCACCGCCTATAAGTTCACCTGCAACGTCACCGCGACGAGAAACGGCACAACCAGCGCGCCGCTGGAGTCCAACGCCGTTACGCTGACCGTCTCGCGCGACTACTCCATCGAGCTGGCTGCGGACGCCTCCAGCGGCGCCTACACCGTCGGCCAGAGCCCCAAGATTACGGCCACCGTGTATAAGCACAACGGCAGCAGCAAGACCGCCGTTTCCAATCCCGGCAGCATGAGCTGGGAACTGCTGGACACGTTGACGCAGAAGGCGCTTGACAGCAAGCTTGCCACCGTCTCCGGCAGCGGCACTTCCGCTACCGTTACCACCAAGGCCACCGGCAGTGCGGGCGGCCAGAAGATCACCGTGCGCGTGACGGCCAAGCTCGACGGCTTCACCTATACCGGCACCAAGGAGATCACCCTCTCGGCCGCTTCGGCTGGCGAGATCAAGATGTCCGTGGGCGACGGCGCGGCGCTGAAGGCGACCGCCATCCAGAACAAGGTCAAGGAGGCCGTCAAGTCCAGCACCAGTGTCACGCTCAGCTATGTGAAGTTTGATACGCCGAGAAACTGCTCGCTCTCGAAGAGCTCCGGCTCCTCGACCGCCATCGGCACAACGGCCTGCTACTTCTCCACCACCTCCGCGCAGAAGCTCTCCGACGTGTTTGTCAAGCTCTCAAGCGGTGCGAGCAGCGGCAGCGTCGCCTACACCGTCTACGACAACAATGACAACGCGGTCGCAACCGGCACGCTCTCGTTTGACGGCGCTGCCAGCTCCGACAGCATCACCTGCCTCGGCATTTCGTTCAGCGGCGCCGATGCCGCCGAGATGATCGTCGAGGAATATCCCGATGCCGAGTATGTCAAGTTCAGCGCGCTGGACGCCAGGTACGGCCGCCTGCTGCTTGGCTACAGGGGCATCGTCGAGATCGCAGACGCCAAGAACGTCAAGGATACCGACAAGTACTACATCAAGAACAGCTCGTCTGTCGACGGCGTGGATGAGCTCTATCTGCTGCCGCGTACCGATTACTACGGCGCGATCACCGTCAAGTACACTGCGTACTCCTCGGCGGACAAGTCCCTGGGCGACGGCACCCTGACCTTCACCGTGGTCAGAAAGACCGCTTCGAGCAAGTTCACCGACGTCACGTCTGCAAACGTGGGCTCCTGGGCAGCTGACGCCATCGACTTCATGGCCGGCAACGGCCTCGTCGGCGGCACGGGCAACAACAAGTTCAGCCCCACCGGCACCATGACCCGCTGCGACCTCGTTCTCATCATGTACCGTATGGCAGGCCAGCCGTCCGTGACCGGTGTGGAGAATCCGTTCAGCGATGTGACGAGCACCGATTACTTCTATAAGGCTGTTCTTTGGGCGTACAAGAACGGCGTCGTCAACGGCACCGGCGCGAACACCTTCAGCCCGAAGAAGAATATCACCCGTGAGCAGATCGCCTCGATCCTGTTCCGCTACTCCGGCGCGACAACTGCGACCGGCAGCCTGACGAGCTTCACCGACGCAGGCAGCGTCAGCGACTACGCAACCACTGCGATGAAGTGGGCCGTGGGCGCGGGCATCATCGGCGGCTCCAATGGCAAGCTCAACCCGCAGGGCAACGCCACGCGCGCTGAGGTCGCCGTCATGCTCCACCGTTTCCTGAACAAGTAAATCTCAGATCAAAAGCGGCGAAGACCACCCGGCCTTCGCCGCTTTTTCTGCAAAAAACACCCCGCTGTGCTCCGGTACGGCGGGGCCGCACAGAAAGTGGGCAGCACGTAAATTTTACCAGCCAAAATTAACAGTTTCTTCTTATTCTTTTGCACTTGTGTGGTATGATATAGAAAAAAGAAAGGAGACAGTGTTATGACTGTTGTAACAAAAGAAAACTTCGCAGCGGAGGTTGAACAGGCTGCGGGACTCGTTGTGGTGGATTTCTGGGCAAGCTGGTGCGGCCCGTGCATGATGCTCAAGCCCGTGCTGGAAGAGCTGTCGGGCGAAATGACGAACGTCAAGTTCTGCAAGGTCGATGTCGACGAGCAGATGGAGCTGGCGCAGCGCTTCGGCGTGCAGTCGATTCCGACGCTGGCGTGCATGAAAGACGGCCAGATCGAAAAGACGCTCATCGGCTACCGCGACAAGGCGTCGCTGCGCGCCGAGCTGGAGGCGCTGGTATGAAGATTCGGCTGAATCCGGATGCGGAGGTCGTGGCCAAAATCAAGGCGGGACTTGAGCGCACGGGCGGTTACTGCCCGTGCCGCCTCCAGCGCATCGAGGAGAACAAATGCATGTGCCGGGAATTCCGTGAGCAGATCAAAAATCCGGACTTTGAGGGCTACTGCCACTGCTACCTGTATTACAAGGAGAAGTGACAAAAGCCGTAATTCTTAAATCTTTCTTAAAGGATTGCATTTTAACCGGTTTATGCTAAACTGTACTTGAAGAACAGACGCAAGCTATCTGGATTGGAAGGAGAGATATTGATTTTATGAAACAGACATTACATAAGCTGCTCTGCGCGCTTCTGGTTTTGACCATGCTGTGCAGCATGGTTCCGGCAGTGTTTGCAGATGATCCCGTTGACCCGGTTGAGCATACTGATGAGCATCAACTGGTCTACACCCAGTCTGAGACAGAGGGACAACACCATGTAACGTGTTCTGTCAGCGGCTGCAATTTTACGCCTGTGGATGAGCCGTGTGAGCCGGGCGAAGCGCACTGGCTTAGCGGTACCGAGACGCATGTGACCATCTGTGTAAAATGCAGCGGCGTGGTTAGCAGCGCCTCTTGTGCGAAGGAGTATACGCCTTCGACGGCCGGCAAACACAATCTGGAATGCCCGGTCTGCCATCATGTATATGATGAGGCTGACTGCGTAGATGAAGATGAAAACGGCACGTGCGATCTCTGCGGCGCAGCGATGCCCGCAGATGAGGAAAAGCAGATTGTTTCGTTCGCGCCTGTTGCGGGCATTACGGTCGACTTCGGCACCGCGCAGAGCGATCTTCCGCTGCAGCGCGTCGTGTACGGCTACACCGCCGGCCAGACGCGCGTGGAATGCTCCGTCAGCTGGAGCTGCAGCAACTATGACGCGAACAAGCCGGGAACCTATATCTTCACCGGTACAATCGCCCTGCCCGACGGTTATACGCTCGCCACGGACGTCTCCTCGACCGTCTCTGTGGAAGTCAAGGTCAGCGGAGAATTTACCATCGACCTGACGTCTGCCAGCAGAAACGTCAGCGTAGGCAGTACGCTGGACATTCCTGCTACGATCAAGCAGAGCGGCAAAGCTGTGACGGATCTGACGGGGCTCAATGTGAGCTGGAAGGTCGATGAAACGCAGCTCGCCACCATTTCCGGCAAGTACGGCTACTACAACAGGGGAGCCGTGGGCGTTCTGAGCGCGGACGCCTGCAAGAGCGTCAGCGGCACGAATGTGAAGGTCACTGCAACGCTGACAAGAGGTACGGAAGTCCTTGACACGGCGGACATCACCGTCAAGATCATTCCCGCCTCCGCTTCGACCATCAAGGTCAATGCCGCAAACGGCGGTGTCGTTTTCGGCGAGAGTGCGTTCTATTCCGCGCTGGGCTACGGCCTCGGCGGCAAGCTGGGGTATGTCACGTTTGAGCTGCCCTCGTCCAGCAAGGGCGTTCTGTACACTGACAGCTCGCGTTACGCGTCCAGGCTCACCAGCGGCAACAAGTGCTACTATAACCCGCGCTATACCGCCAGCGTCATTGATCTCGACAACGTCTATTTTGAGGTCGCCGACAAGTTTACCGGCAGCGTCGTCACCCTGAGCTACACCGCCTACAATGCCGCCGGCTACGTGATTGCTACCGGCACGATCGACGTTTCGCTCTCCACGGCGACGATCAAGTACACCACGGACGCCGGGGGCAAGGTCACCTTCAACGAGGACGATTTCAGAAGTGTTTTGCGCGCCAATTATGCCGGCAGCGCGCTGAGCTATGTCCAGTTTGACATGAGCAAAGCCGTGTTCGGCAACAGCTACACCGGCAACGGCAAGTACGGCCACCTGTATATCGACTCTACGCTCACGACTAAGCTCACCGAGAGCAACGACGACAATGCCAAATTCGTCTATAACTACCGCAGCAGCAGCGCCTCGCGCTATGACTACGATTTGGACGACGTGACCTACGTCGCCGGCAGTGCGACGGGCAAGTATACCGTCACCATCCCGTTCGTGGCCTACGGCACCGGCTACGAGGTGGTCTCCGGCCTGGTCGAGATCGTGGTCGACGAGACCGACCTGTTCACCATCGGTTACACCGGCACGGACTTCAGAGCCGTGACGAAGGAACTTGCTGAAACCTATAAGAACGCGGCGTACATCATGTTTGAGCTGCCTGAGGAAGGCACGCTGTACTACAACTACGATGCGATCAACAGCTACGGCCACAAGGTCCGTTCGAGCTATGCCTATTATCTCAGCCCGGGCTCCAGAGACGAGTATGATCTGGACGACGTCTTCTTCGTACCTGCCGCGGGCCAGACCAAGGCGACCATCCGCTTTGACGTCTATAGCGGCAAAACGAAAGTGGACAGCGGTTCGGTGACGTTCTCCGTCAAGGGCAAAACGTCTTCCAGCGTGTTCACCGACGTGACCTACGCCAACACCGGCAGCTGGGCAGCCGACGCGGTTGATTTCATGAACGCCAACAGCCTGATCTACGGTACGGGCAAGAACCACTTCAACCCCACCGGTACCATGACCCGCGGCGATCTGGTGCTGATTCTCTACCGTCTGGCCGGACGTCCCTCCGTCAGCGGCGTGAAGAACCCGTTTGCAGACGTCAAGAGCAGCGATTACTACTATGACGCCGTTCTTTGGGCGTATGCGAACAGCGTTGTCAACGGCACTGGCCGCAGCACCTTCAGCCCGAAGAAGAACGTCACGCGTGAGCAGCTGGCCGCCATTCTCTACCGCTACTCCGGCACGCCCACCACGAGCGGCCGCCTGACCAGCTTCACGGACGCCGACAATGTCAGCAGCTATGCCACGAACGCCATGAAGTGGGCGGTCGGCGCAGGCATCATCACCGGCAGCGGCAGCAAGCTCAACCCGCAGGGAAGCGCCACGCGCGCGCAGGTCGCCGCAATGCTGCACCGCTATCTGACAAAGTAACCACCCGCCAGAACACAGACCCACCGAAGGCTCCGGCTTTCGGTGGGTTTTCTGCCGCACAGTTGCGTCTTGACGGTGTGCGGAATTGGTGGTAAAATAATCAGGCAATCCAGGCCGGTGTGGTGGAATGGCAGACACAAGGGACTTAAAATCCCTCGCTGGCAACAGCGTACCGGTTCGAGCCCGGTCACCGGCACCATAACTGAACCGACAGTTGATACAATTATCGACTGTCGGTTCGTTATTTTTATGCGGGAAACCACTGTCATATCAAGGCTTTTTCATTCAGAAATGCGCCCATTCATCTACCGACCTCCGAAGCGGGAAATTCATTGCTATCGTTGGACTTTTGACTACAGAAAACAGTCCGTTTTACGTTGTAAAGAACCCGGTATCGTTGGATTATTCTGTCCGTAGGTGCATATCAAAACATAGAGAGCAAGGCTCGGAACTTGGGAGATAACCCACGCTCCG
>SFHJ01000007.1 GCA_004555655.1 Clostridiales bacterium | reverse complement strand
GATGGCCTTTGTCCGAGCGGGTGACACCGTTGTGGTAGAGAGCATTTCCCGCATTGCGCGAAACACGCGGGACTTGCTTTCCATCGTTTCCGAACTGACAGAAAAGGGCGTGGAGTTTGTCAGTCTGAAAGAGAACATGGACACCACCACCCCCCAAGGCCGCTTCATGCTGACCGTGTTCGGCGCGCTGGCGGAATTGGAGCGGGAGAACATTTTGGAGCGGCAGCGGGAGGGCATCGAGATTGCCAAGAGCGAGGGCAAGTATAAAGGCCGCAAGCCCATTGACTACAACGAGGCGCAGATGAAAGCCCTCTGCAAAAAGTGGCGGGCGGGCGAAATCACCGCCACCGCCGCTATGAAAGAGTTAGGCTTGAAGCCCAACACATTCTACCGCAGAGTAAAAGAAATGGGGCTGTAACACAGCCCCGCAGAAAGCAATCTATTTCGAAAATCAAGCGCGCATGAAGCAGAAAAGTAAAGTGCGCGAAAACAGCGAATACGCAAAAGTGCTTGTATTTCAACGGTTTTTCCTTTTGGAGCGCTTGCCCCTGATGGACGCGCACGCGACCATCAATGGCATTCAAGAGGTCAGCGGTTCGATCCCGCTTATCTCCACCAAAACAAAAAGTCATTCCGAACGGAATGGCTTTTGTTTTATCCTGGGACAAAAGGGCGCGAAAAACGCCGTGGTTCGACGGTTCGTATTCTTGCGGCGCGCAAGCGCCGCTTTTCTGCGCCTCCGCACAGAAAACAGGAAAAATACGAACTGCACGGAGGCGGCACCGCAGCCGGAGCATCCCGCTTATCTCCACCAAGCAAAAGACATCCTTCCGGATGTCTCAGCGTGTCGAAAAAGCCTCGCAAGTGTGCAGGCTGTCCGCTTTTGGCGGACAGATCGTGCGCGCAGCAGGCCGCGGCCTGTTGTCGAAAAACTCCAAAGGAGTTTTTCGACAGCCTCAGACATCCTTCCGGATGTCTTTTTTTGCTACGGTTCCTCCACGCCCCACTGCGGCAGCGGCAGCCGCTGCATCGCGCCGAAGATTTTCGTCTTGAGGTCGGGATACTGCTGCTGCAGCTGCGCGATGAGCGTCTTGACCTCTTCGCGCTTGGTGTGCTTGTCGGCAGGGCAGGTGTTATGCACAACCGGCAGGTTTTCGCGCGCGGCAAAGTTCTCCACCGCCTTCTCGCCGACATAGAGCATCGGGCGGATCTGCGTCACGCCCGTGCGGCTCAGATACGTCACGGGCTCGAAGCAGCTGATGCGCCCCTCGTAGAGCAGACTCATCAGAAACGTCTCCACCGCGTCGTCGTAGTGGTGGCCCAGCGCGATCTTTTTGTAACCGCGCGAGACGATCAGCTCGTTGAGCGCCCCGCGGCGCATCTTTGCGCACATCGAGCAGGGGTTCTTCTCCTTGCGGTAGTCAAAGATAATGGGGCCGATCTCGGTGCGCTTGCACACATACGGCACCTCCAGCTTTTCACACAGCGCCGCGACCGGCGAAAAATCCATCCCGTCCAGGCCCATGTCGACGGTGAGCGCCTCGAGCGTGAAGGGCTTGGGGTAATACCTGCGCAGCGCAGCGAGCGTCACGAGCAGCGTCAGAGAATCCTTGCCGCCCGATACGCCGACGGCAATTGTATCGCCTGCGTCAATCATATGGTAATCGTCGATGCACCGGCGCATCAGGCCCATCATTCTTTGCATATTTGCCTCCGAAAAAAGTGATTTGCATTTTGAGCATTCAAGAGCATTTGCGAGCATTCTAAAGTATTTTAAAGTTCTTTCCGCAAACGGTTAAAAATCCAAAAAATGTGGTTGACAGACAAAATTGCTTGTGGTATAAAGAATAAGCGCGCTTGCGAGCTTATTGTAACCGCGCCCCGGAATTTTGTCAAAAATATTTATTTTTATAGAAAGCTACGCTTTCAAACGGAGGAACAAACATGACCACTATGGCTAAGAAGGAGAACGTCCAGAGAAAATGGTACGTCCTCGACGCAGCCGGTAAGCCCATGGGCCGTACCGCTGTGACCGCCGCCAAGCTGCTGCGCGGCAAGCACAAGACCGACTTCACCCCCAACGTTGACTGCGGCGATTTCGTCATCATCGTCAATGTGGACAAGGCGGTTCTGACGGGCAAAAAGCTCGATCAGAAGCACTACTATCATCACACCGGCTGGATCGGCAACCTCAAGGACGTCAAGTACCGCACGCTCATGAACGAGCGTCCCGAGTTTGCGATGGAGCTGGCCGTCAAGGGCATGCTGCCCAAGAACGCCATCGGCCGCGCCGCGCTCACCCGCCTGAAGCTCTACAAGGGTGCCGAGCACAACAACGCCGCGCAGAAGCCCGAAGCTTGGACTTTGGACTAAGGGAGGTAACAGACTATGTACGAGAGCAAGAGACAGTATCAGTACGGCACCGGCCGCCGCAAGTCTTCCGTCGCCAGAGTGCGCCTGTATCAGGGCGGCACCGGCTCGATCACCATCAACGGCCGTGACATCGACGAGTATTTCGGTCTGGACACCCTGAAGATGGTCGTCCGTCAGCCTCTGGCTGCGCTGGATCTGGTCGGTAAGGTTGACATCGTCTGCACCGTCGAGGGCGGCGGCGTTTCCGGTCAGGCCGGCGCCATCCGTCATGGCATCGCCCGCGCGCTGCTGGGCGTGAACCCCGAGTACCGCGCCGCGCTCAAGGCCGCCGGTTTCCTGACCCGCGACCCGAGAATGAAGGAAAGAAAGAAGTACGGCCTCAAAGCCGCCCGTCGCGCTCCGCAGTTCAGCAAGCGCTGATTTTACGCAGATTTGCAACCAGCATACTTCAAAATCCCGGAAAACTTCGGTTTTCCGGGATTTTCTGCTCCTTCTACGGAGCGGAGTCAGAACAACTTTCCTTTTGCCGCACCCCCAAGGTACTGTGCGGACTTCTCCCTGGCCAATCAGCCGGTCAGCCAGAAGCGGACGGCCGGATAGGGACGAAAAGGTGTACATCATCTTCACCGCAGAGGACAGCGTGGATGCAACGGGGTGCGCCGGTCAGAAAGCCGGGATGCTCCCTGGACTTGGAGCGGGGTTGACACCCCCGGCGGATTTCGGCAGCCGCTGCCAAAAATGTCTTTCGGGTTCTTTCCTTCCTCACATTTGTATGGTAAAATAGCGCAAAAGAAAAACCGCGAAGGGAGGCGGCAAGCATGATTTCAGACGAAGCCGCATACCGGCGGTATCTTGGCGGAGAGCAAAAAGCCGCCGATCTGCTGGTTGAAAAATACGCCGACCCATTGACGCTGTACATAAATGGCTATCTCAAAGACATGCACGAAGCCGAGGACCTGATGATCGAAGCTTTTTCGCAGATTTTTGCAAAGGAGCGTCCCATAACAGGCGCGGGAGCGTTTCAGGCGTATCTGTATAAAACAGCGCGAAATCTCGCCTTGCGCCACAGGAAAAAGCACAGGCTCAGCTTTCTGCGTTTTGAGGAATTGGACTTTGAGCCGCAGGGCGGCGTGCTGGCTGACACAGAGCTTTCCCGCAGAGAGCGCAGCCGCCAGCTCTACGCCGTCCTTGAAAAATTGAAGGCGGAATACCGGGAGGCTCTTTATCTGGTCTACTTTGAGGACATGAGCTACCGCAATGCGGCAACGGTTATGAAGCAAAGCGAGGGGCAGATCACAAAGCTGGTCTACCGTGGCAAGCAAAGCCTGAAAGCGGTCCTGGAACAGGAGGGATTTACCTATGCGGACGAATGAAGAACGCGCCGGATTGATTCGCAGGCGGGCAGCGGAAATCAAACGGGAACGGCAAAAGAAGAAGCAGCGCGCATTGGATATGCTCTGCATCGCAGCCTGCCTGCTCCTTGTCGTTGGGCTTGGCTCGCTTATGCCCGGATTGGCGGCGGGCATTCCCGGTGGCGAAGTACACCATGCTTCCGGCGCGGCAAGCCTTGTCGGAAGCCACGCGGCATTGGGCTATATCCTGATGGGGCTTATGGCCTTTCTGCTGGGCGCATGCGTGACGGTGCTTTTGTACCGCCTGCACCGCAGGAATGAGAAGAAGCAGCGGGAGAATCCGGACGATGAACTTTGAACTGATTGACAACTGTTTTCAGGTTGCCGTGCTGTTTTGTGCGGCGATTGCGGCGATTGCCGCGGCGCTCCGGCACAAAGACCGCCGTTTCCTGATCCTTGCCCTGTTTTTTGCCTGCGTTTCCATGGGAACGCTCTATTGGGTGCTGCACATTTTCATTTTTGGTAACGTACCGCAGGTTTTCTATGTTTCGGAGGTTTCATGGCTGGCGGCATATCTGTTCCTGCTGTCGCTCCAAATGGTACGCACAGACCAGGTAAGGCCGTTTTTTCCCCTGCCGGCCCTGTCCTGTGCCATACTTACGGCGGCGGTTGTTCTGGTGTTTCAGATTTTCGGTCCGGCCTTTTTGTTTCTTCGGCATTTGCCGGGGTTGCGTCTGCGATTGTATATCTCACGGTCTGCCGGCTCCAGCGCAGAAGCGGCGGACGGCTGATCGACTGCTGGCTGCTGCTCTGCGTGGGACTGCAGCTTCTGCTGTATGTAGTGTCCGGTTTTATGGAGGGGTTTACCCGCTTTAATCTCTACTTCGCCGTAGACATTTCCAAGGGGAACACCGCGTCCTATATCCTGCGGCTGACAGCGTCTGCGCTGGTGGACAGCACTGTTTTCAACCTCAGTACGGACGCGAAGATTGTTGTCCGCGCCCAGCCCGCGGTCATCAAGCTCACCGGCCTGGACAATCCCATGTTCACCGACGATCAGAGCATTGCGATCGGCTGGACGGTGGATAATTTCGACCTGGACACGAATTCGGAGGATTGCCAGTTCCAGTTCACCGTGGAAAAGGACGGAACTATCATCTATACCACCGAGGTAAAGAGCGATTCCGGCAGCTATACCCTGACGCCGGATACGCCCAGTCAGCTGAAGGACTATTACATCGTCACCGCCAAGGCCAAAAACGGCGGAGATCCCAGCTGGAGCATTGCCTCCAGCACGATCGCCGTTTATAAGACCGGCGCGCTGGATATCGAGATCGGCGGCGTGAAAAAAGACTCCGTCAGGCTGAAAAACAGTATCTCCGGCGGGACGACCGCAAACCCCTCTGGCACCACGTATGCCGGCGAAGCCATCGGCGGCCTGACCAACGCACAGGCCATTGCCAAGCTCCGCAGTGAGCTGAGTCTGATGGAGAGCATCAGCATCAACTTCCAGGAATATGACTGGAGCCTCCTCAATGACAAGATCCAGTGGAGCACCTCCACCGGTGAGGGAAGTGAGATTGCCGACGAACTGCAGCGGGCGGTGAGCATCAACTACCGGCAGGGCATGCTGTATGCGCCGCTGGAGAATTATTCCTATACCAGCTATCTGCCCCAGACCATTCTGCTGCTGTGCGGCCTGCGGGACGGCAGCAGCACGGTCACCGCGCAGCACAATTCTCTGCCTTCGCTCAGCGACAGCGTCACGGTCAATGTGGAAACGCTGAAAAACAAGCTGTATCTGTTCCAGTTCACGCCGGCAGTCAAGACCGAGGTGTCCTATGAGGACGGCCTGGGCAAGACCCACACGGTCTACTCCAACGACGACGGCTCTCTGGCCCTGTTCGAGCCCAACGGCATCGCTTCCGATCTGTGGGCGGCTTCCGTCAGCGACTACGTCTCCTACCGTGGGACCACTTCCCGGCTGGCCCTCAGGAGCGGCGAGGGCAACGGCACACGTGGCGAGCTGTATCCCCTGAATACCGTGGAACTGCGCCGCGCCGCCATGGCACAGGTGCAGCAGCTGCTGCCGAACGGCGACCCGCTGGCCAATACCGAAGTGACCCTGCGCGGCGGTGTGTACCGCAACCGTTACGCCGCCGGGAACCGCGACGACGCCTACTGCGCCGGCGCAAGATTTGCAAAGGCGGCCGGTGAGGCCGCGTCGCTGGATGGCACAGTGGATCAGACCTTTACCACCAGTGCGGGCGGCATGCTGACCGTTCACATGGATCTGTCCCAGTTCACATCCAAAAATGATCCGGAACCCGTTGGCGTGGACGACAGCCTGGAGTTCATCTTTGAGCTTCGCATCGGCGACAGCTACTATCCCGTGATCTCCGTCGTGAACGGCAGTCTGACCCCGCGCGACGCCATGCGCACCGGCGCGGATATCGTGACGCTGACCGAGGCCCAGAAGACGAAGCCCTTTGTGGCCATCCAGACCATCAGCTACACCGGCCGTGAGATCGACGTGCGCCAGTACAACGGCGTGGTCGGCCCCAGCAGCAACTATCCCAGCGCGGTTCTGGACAGCACCATCATGCTCTGGGGATCGGGCGTCTCCCTCACCGACACCGGTTATTATTTCGACCTGCGGGCGCAGGAGACCGGTGTTTCCGTGCCGCAGCAGAAACGGGCAACCGTGGCGGACGCATCCTATCCCTTCTCGTCCATCCCGCTGCTGAACAACGTGGTCACGCTCGACAGCAGCAGTTTCGTAAACTATGACGGCACGCGCAAGACCCCGTTGGAGGCTGCCCTTTATAACCGCAGCAGCCTGGTCAGCACCATCGCGCTGCCCTTCGGCATTGCCGACCTGACCTCCATTGAAAAGGTGGAGGACGCTCCCTCCGTCACGTCCCTGATGGCAAATCTTGCCGCTTACGGCAGCGTTGGCGGAGCCAATACGGACTATGGATTGGTCAACACAGTGTCTGACGGCATTATGAAGGACGCCCTGTCCTTTGTGGAAAAGATGGGCGGCGAGGCCGGTCTCGTAAGGGCCATCCTGATGCCCACGGAGGATCCCACCCGCTACGAGGCATACCTGTGGACCGGCATCAACACCACGAAGCTGGAAGACCTGGATTATGATTTGAACGGCGTCTTCATGGAGCCCAGCTACATCGGTCAGGACTATGACAGTCTGCTGGGCGAGGTCAACGACACCTTCACCCTCAGCGATTTCCAGGCAATGGCAGACGGTTCCTTCTTCGAGGATCGCAGCAATCTGTACGGCGCCGTGGCCAACGGCGTGATCGGTCTGCCCATCATGCTTCAGCTGGAGGGCTGGATGTCCACCGAGATCCGCTATAACTTCGACAAGGGGCAGTGGGAGGTCCTCACCACCGGCGGCGGCTTTACCGCCGGCGCGCAGCTGGAATTTGAAAAAGCGTTCCGACTCACGGCATACGGCATTCCGCTGACGGCCAGCTTTATGGTGCGCGGCGGCGCTGTTGTCGATTTCCAGACCGCCATCCGCTACGCCGAACAGCTGGGACTTGAGTGGAACGATGATACCGCAAACAAGGTCAACGACTATCTGACTGCGCTGCGGATCAACGCCTATTTTGAGTTCTTCGGCGGCGTCGGCTTTGACAAGGGTTTCACCGCCAAAATCGGTGTGTTCGGTAAAATCGATATCAACAACGAAAACCGTTTCCTGACCCGGAAGTATCTGAAGAATCCCAGTGACAGAGACATGGCAGGCCAGTTCCTCCAGTTGGACGGCGAGGCCGGTATCAAGGCGGCTCTGGGTGTCGGACCTGTGGTCACGGAGATCACTGTGGTGTCTCTGGCATTCCAAACTGCGTGGAGATTCAACGAATGGGAAGCGATCGACAAATACTGGGAGGAAGCTTCCAGCGGTCTGGGTTCCACCGGGTGGCTGTACACCGATGAGGGAACACAGAGCATGGCGATCTCTTACAACGGGCAGCGCGCCGTGCTGGCGACCGAACCCGTGGTCAAGCTTCAGAGCCGTGACTACCTCGCCGAGGACGATCGCGTCTGGCTCGGCGGCGACAGCGGAATTTCCCTCATGAGTCTGGACAAGCCGAACAATCTCAAAGCAATCGAGACCAACTCCTATCCCTTCAGCACCCCGATGCTTTCCGATGACGGCAGCATCCTTGTGTACCTCTCAGACGCCGACAGCACGGATGTGACGGATGTGGAGGTGCGCTACAGTCTGTCCAGCGGCGGCAGCTTCCCCAATGGCAAAGCCATTCCTGACGGAGAAGATAATTTCTCCGGCTACGGCGACAGCTCTCTGGATTTTGACGGCACGGCGAGCTTTGCCGGCGCCATCTGGCTGCGCGAGGCAGCTACGGTGGGCCTCAAGGCCGGTACCGTGCTGAACGAGGGGCAGCAAGCAGCCCTGCTCAGCGGTCTGGAGGTCGTGGCGTCTATCTGGGACGGCAGCGAGTGGGTCACCACCCGCCTGACCGAAAACGGTTCTCAGGAGTTCAACCCTGTCATTGCTGTCAATCATGGCAAGGCCATTGCCGTGTGGCGCTCGGTTCAGACCGATGAAAACGCGTATACCTTCTCCCAGAACCGCATCCTCTGCAAGATCTTTGACGGCACAAGCTGGAGTGACGAAGCGTACACACTCTACAATGGCAGCGCCGGCGAGGTCACCGGCATGACCGCCGGGATGCTTGCGGACGGCACAGCCGCCGTTGCCTTCTCCGTCGCGGATGAGAATGACAGCAGCGACATCTATTACACAATGGTGGATACCGCAGCGGAAAACCCCGAAGACAGCGCCAAGACCATCCGCGCTACCACCAACACCTACACCGACGAGAATCCCCAGCTGACCACAGTGGGCGATCAATTCGTTCTGGGCTGGAGCAGCGTCCAGTCCCTGACCGGCGTGGAACAGCACGATGTGGGCCTGCGCGTGTTCGACAACACCGGCGCGCCGCAGCCCATCCTGCCCGAGTCTCTCAGCGATATGGTTTCCACGGCAGACTTCGACGGCCAGTTCACCTTTGTCAAGGGCGCGGACACTCTGGACAAGCTGTCCCTCCTTTGGAACGATGCCAACGCCGGCAGCGAGGACAACGACGTGCTCCGGGCCATCAAGTTTGTCAGCTATGATGGCGGCTACATATCCTCGGCAGCCATCGAGGTGGCGGAACTTCCCGCCCGCACCGGGCTGGATCACATGGACGCCCGCGTCACCAGTGACGACGGCAAAGAGATCCAGACCGTGCTGCAGGGCACTACCTACAGCGATACAGAGTTTGATGCGGTCAGCTACTCCTATGAACTGGGCGGCGAGACCTATTCCGGCACCGGTCTCATCCCCAGGCAGACCGTGAACCTCTTCAGCGCCTCGGAAGTCTATCGGGACGCTGTGGAAGTCGTCTCCACCACGGTGGACTATACCACGCTGGCCACCAACAGCTATGTCCCGGTCAACTTCACCGTGGTCAACCAGGGTATGCATGTGATCAACAAGGTGAACATCTTTATCACAGGCGGAGGCCAAACGACCTTCTCCGGTCTCACGCTTCTGCCCGGTCAGTCAAAGACATTCTCCGTTGTGACCAAGACCGGCAGCGAGATCAAAGATCTGACGTACACTGTAACGGCAGCATTTACCGGTGCGACGACCCGTTCTGCCAACGGCACTGTCTATCTGGATTACCCCGATGTGGGCATCTCTGCCCTGACAGTGACCAAGGAGCAGGATGGCCTGAGAACGGTTCTTGCCAATCTGTACAACCAGTCGGCAGCCTCTCTGAACAAGCCGGATCGCCGTGTGGTTCTGGGTGTCTACTCCGACCCCGAGTGCCAGACGCCGCTCAACGGCAAGTACTTCACGGACGGCACGACCGACAAGCCCTATGCGCTGATCCTGACCGGTGATACCCTCGCCGCCATCGATGGCACCGGCTATACGCAGGACATCACCTTCCATATCGACGACTATGTGAAGGACGCTGAGCTGAAAGAGATCCCCGACAGCGGTGTGACGCTCTTCGTCAAGGCGCATATCGAGCAGCAGGTGGACGGCGAGTGGATCGTTCTTCCCGAGGCTGACAGTCAGAACAACCAAAAGCATCTGACGTTCGACAGTCTGCTGTCGAGAAGTGAGAATGCGCCCGCCACCATTTCTGTGGAGATGGAAAACGGCAGCACCACCACAGCCTTCGTGCAGGTGCGCAACAATTCTCTCCAGCCGTGTACCAGCGGCAATCTCGTAGCAGCGCTGCTGGATTACAACGGCAATCTGTTGCAGACAAAGAACGTGGGTGACCTGGCGCTTGGAGCAGAAGGAATTGAGGAAATCCGCATTGCCTTCTCAAAATCCGGCGCGCGGGTGGTTCTGCGCTACGGCGAGGCAGTCTCGGGCAATCACACCTCCAATGCCAATGCAGCCAGTATCACCATCGACGGTTTGCCTCTTACGATCGGCAGCTTCGACGAAAATGACAGCACTGTGGTAAAGAATGTATCCCCCGGTCAATATCTGCTCACCGTGATTCCTGAGGGTGCCGGAGCTACCGTCACTGTGAATGGTAAACCTGTGGAAAACGGCGTGGCGATCGTCTCCAGTGGCTCCGTCACCCGGGCTGTCACTGTGACCATCACAGCGGCAGACGGTTCAACTACCCGCACCTACACAATCTATTTGAGCCCGGCCGCTTCCCAGCTCTCCGGCTCTGGCGATTGCACGCTGTATTTTGGGACCAACGGCGGCAGCAAGATTACGGCGCTGCAAACAGGCTCCGGCACTACCGTTGACCTCACTGCCTACACGCCCACACGCAGCGGGTACGTCTTTACTGGCTGGTATGCGGACAAAGCCCTGACGGAAAAGATCACAAAAGTGAAGCTCACCGGCAACACAACCGTATATGCCGGTTGGCAGGAGGCGGCGTCGCCTTTCACCGATGTGCCGAAGGGCAGCTACTATGAGGAGGCGGTGAACTGGGCTGTTGCGCAGGGCATCACCACTGGCACTACCGCCACCACCTTCTCGCCCAACGCCACCTGCACCCGCGCCCAGGCCGTCACCTTCCTGTGGCGTGCCGCCGGCAGCCCCACTCCTCAGAGCCGCGCGATGCCCTTCACCGACGTGGCCGAGGGCAGCTACTATCACGACGCGGTCCTGTGGGCCGTTGAACAGGGCATCACGGTCGGCACCTCTGCCGCCACGTTCAGCCCGGATGCAAAATGCACCCGCGCGCAGATCGTGACCTTCCTCTGGCGCAGCCAGAAGTCTCCCGTTGCCGGTTCGGTCAATCCGTTCACCGACGTGGCGGCTGACGCCTACTATGCCGGTGCGGTGCTGTGGGCAGTCAACGAGGACATTACCAACGGTACTTCTCCCACCACGTTTAGCCCCGATGCAGACTGCACCCGTGCGCAGATCGTGACCTTCATCTGGAGGGCGCTGGCTGCGTAATCAAGGACAGTCCATCAGCAACACACCAGCAAGGCGCTGTCTCAGAACAGAAGTTTTATTCCATTCTCGCGAAAAACCGCGCAAAGAAAGTTCCGGAAACTTGCAGTTCAAGCAAGCTTCCGGAACTTTTTATCGGCTTTATTCTGGAGAAAATCTATCCCCTCCCGACAGTCTGATCCGCACAACGCATGATGTGCGGATATTTTTCTGCCGTTCTATTGTACATAATGTCTCCACGCGTGCCACGTCATTGTGCCGAGGTCTGCCCACGTGAGCCCGTATGCCATCGTCTCGCCCCACGTGCAGTAGCGGAAGAAATACACGATCTCCAGCTGGCAGGGCAAGATGTCCTCGATGACCGCCTGCGCCTGCGCAAACCCCTCCGGCACGCCCATGACGCCCGGAAACGAGACCGTCACGCGGTTGACTGTACCCGTCTCCTCCAGCCAGCACGTCACACCGCACGCGGCAAGGCAGCTTCTGAGCGCTGCAAGCGTAAAGCTGTCGCCGCCGATTCTGAGAAATCCCGCGATGGCCGCGCGCCTGGCCTCCACGCTCTGCGCGATGCCCGGGCTGCGGAACAGCGAGAGCATTTTGTCAAGGCCCTCGCCCACCGCGGTCATGACGAGCGACTCGCGCTGGCCCGTCTGGGCATGTTCGTCCAGCGCGTCGAGCGCGCTGCCCAGCGCCTGCAGCTCGGCCAGGGAAAAGCTGCCCTCGTCAAAGCTGTATACGCCCAGCGGCCGCAGCAGCCGCACCATATCGTTCCCGTAGCCCATCACGCGCCCTCCGTGATCGTGAGCGCGCCGAGCCGCGGCAGCACTGTTTTCTCACCGGCAAGGTCGGCTGCAGGCTTTGCGATCGCATAGTTTTCAACCAGCCCCGTGGCATATACGATGCTGCCCAGCGCTGCGAGATAGACGCTTTTTCCGAGGAGCCTGCCCGTAAAGTAACCCTCCAGCGCCGCTTGTACCGCCCGCTTCGCCGCGTCAAACGCGACGCCGCTCTTTGGCCAGAGCGTGAGCGCGACGTCCACGGTTTTGACCACCGGCGCCATCACGGTCACGTCCACCGCGATCTCGCGCACCGCGTCAAGGTCGGCCTGAATCCGCGCGATAAGCGCCGCGTCCGCCTCACCGCTCGCGCTCGCCACTACCACGCCAACGGTGCCGATGCCCTGATAGCGCGGGATGACCGCCACCGCGCCCGCGCCGGGGTGGCTGAGCGCGCGCAGCTCGTAAAACGCCGCGTTCGCGCCGTTGGGCAGGCGGACGAAGCTGTCAAGCACCCGCTCGCGCAGCGCGTCGTCATCCTCCTGCCCACCGCCGCCGGTAAACGCGGCCGGATTCGTCACGCCCGCCACGCCGGTGGGCGCTTTTGTCATCCAGACGATGCTGCCGGACGAGACGTTGCCTGCCGGGCCGGGCTGCTCGGCCTCGGCCGGCACGTCCGTATACAGGTTGCCCGCTTCAATGACGCCGTCTTCCGTCGTCACAAAGCGCACCAGTCCCGCCGTCGTGCACACCGTGCCCGCCGGAACCGGCAGATCCTCGAGCAGCGCCGCGTCAATGCGAAAACGCAGTGTGCCGCCCGCTTTTTTACCCGCCTGCCGCGTCACGCCGCGGAGCTGTGCGTGGTAGTCGAGATACTTCCCCGTCGCCGTCTGCGGAAAGCTCTGCACCAGCGCCCAGTCGGCGTAGGCGTAGAGCGTCTCGATCTGCGCCGCGGCGGCATACAGCCGCACGGCAAGATCGGCCGTGTCCTCCATCCGAAAGCCCGTTTTTTCCTCAAAAATCTGCAGCATCTGCTCATAGATCTGCGCCGCTTCTTTCATACCGTCACCTCCAACATTGCCGTCTCATCCTCGCAGCGAAGCTGCACCGTCACGCGCGCCTTGCCGTCTGTCAGGCTTGTGACCTGCACCTGCGTCACCGCCACGCCCATGCCTTCCAGCGCCTCAGCCGCATACTGCCGCGCGCAGTCGCTGCGCGCGGCGGGCTTTTCCCGCCCCAGCGCATACAGCCTGCTCCCAAGCTCCGGCAGAAACGGAAAACTGCCGCGCCTGCAGCTGAGCTTGAAAAGTGCCCGCTGCAAAAGCGCCTGAGCGCCCTGCAGCCGGACAAAGCCGCCGAAGCCGTCCGGCACATAGTCGCCGTTCCGGCAAAGATTTTCCATCACGGCACCTCCATTTTCATTCCGTTGACATACAGCTCGCCCTCGATATATACATCGCCCGCGACCTGCAGCTTGCCCGTGATCTCCACGCCCGCGCGCGTAATGAGTATTTCGCTGCTGCCCGCATAGATAAGCACCTCACCCGGGGCCAGCGCGCGCGGGCAGCGCTGCAGCATCCCCGGCACATACAACTCGTTCCCTTTGACCACCAATACCTCGTCCGCCGCGTCCGGCTGCCAGCAATAGCCGCCGGGCGAGATCACCTTGGCGGCGCGCTTTTCTCCGTCGGTCACCACCGCGCCGTCCTCGCCGCCGATCGAGACCGTGCCCAGCGTCGCAGGGTCGGGCTCTGCACGGCGGCGCATCATTTGTTCAGAAAGCCACATATCATTCCCTCAGCTCCAGCGTACACACCGCGCCGGAGTCGTCACACGACGACACGGCGCTGCGTACCGTAAATGTTCCGCCAACTCCCAGCTCCGGCAGCTCCACGAGCACCGTATCCGTGGGCTCGGCAAGAAAGCTGCCCGGCAGCGTCAAACTGATCATCCGCGCGTTTCGCCAGCTGTCTGACAGCCGCTGCTCAGCCGTGCGCCACGCGGCGCGGATCTTCTGCCCCGTCACACCCGCCACGCGCACGCCGCTGCCGCCCATGGCCAGAAATTCCTCGTTCTGCGCCACCTTCTGGCTGCCATTTCGCGTGTTGACGAGCACCTGTCTCACCGCCGCGCCGTAGCGGTCGAAGCAGTATTGCGCGCGGACCACGCCGCCGCGGATGACCCGCTGCACGCCCGTGCCGCCGCGCTTTAGGATCAGCGCGCCGTTCGCGTCAAAGCGGGGCAGCACGTCCGCGCTGTGGCGGCAGAAGCCCGCGAGCACCTGATAGCAGCTGTAGCCCGTCTCCACGACAAAGCTGCCCACAGCCGGCATCGCTTCTGCCACGATATCCGTCACGCCGCAGGGCTTGACATACTGCGCCAGAATATCGGGCAGCTGCGCGCTCTGATATTCCGCCGCGCGCACCTGCGTGTCAAGCAAAAGCGCCGCCAGCGACCGGCCCGTGAGCTCGGCCAAAAGCCCGTTTTTTCCCATCATGACCGTCACGTCGTCCACCACGCCCGTCATCACGCGCCTGCCCTCGTGCTCGGCATAAAACCGCGCCGCCAGTTTCAGCTTTGCAAGCATTTCCGGCTCGAAGGCGAACTGCACACGGAACGCGCCGCACGGTTCGCCGTCGGTGCGCTCGATCTGCCACTGCAGAAGCGGCGGCAGCGCCTGCATCCCGCCGCCCATGGCCGCCACATATCCCGTCATGCGATGCGCACCTTCTGTCCTGCGCGCACGCGGTTGGGATTTGCGATCTCCGGATTCATCGCCAGAAGCGCCTGCATGCGCAGGCCATACCGCTGCGCGACCGACCACAGCGTGTCGGCCTCCTGCAGCACATAGTATCCCTTGGCCTGCGCGCCGGACGCACTCTGCCCGCCGTCTGCGCTCTGGCAAAACTCGAACGCGTAGGCCACATAATTTTCGCGCGGCTCCTGCGTCAGATAGAGCTGTGTAAAATGCGCACCGCCCGTCTGCCACAGCGGATGCAGCAGCAGTCCCGCGCCCGGCTGCCGGAACACCTGCACAAGCTGGCGGAAGCTCTCATACGCGCGCGGGCCGAAGAATTCGCCCTCGCCGCGCATCACCGTTGCCGTCCTGCCCAGATCCTGCACCGCAAAGCCGCCCATCGGGATCTTGTGCACTGCCGTCTGGCGCTGGCAGCTGATCGTGTAGGTTCTGGGGTCGTTCGGCCATGTAAAGGATTTGTAGCGCATCGCCACGCCCGTTTCCTCCTTTTATCCGTATCGTCTTGCATCGCGCTCAAAAAAGCGCGAGATCTCGGCCATGCTCTTTTGCGTCGGCGCAGCCGCCGGGCCCGCCACACTGAGCAGCTGCTCATACCGGCCCGTGAGGCCCGCGGGCGAATTCTGCGGCGTGCGCGCCGAAAGCAGCACGCTCTGGCGCTCGCGCGTGCGGGCGGTCTCGCGCTCGATCGTCTCCTGCCGCAGCGCAGCCGCCTGTGCGTTCTGCCCGGCCAGCGCCGCAAACGCCTCCAGAAGCGCCTGCGCGCCGCCCGCCATTTCCGCCTCCTGCGCGCGCGCATCGTGCGCGCCGGCCGCATCATGCAGATCCGCCCCATATGGCGCGCCGGCCTCATCCGCCGCTTCCGCCCGCTGCGGCGCAGTGAACACGGCGGCCGCCTGCGCAAGCGACAAGCTCGTCTCGCCGCTTGATGCCAGCTGCATGGCCAGCGCCGCCTGCCGCTCAAGCAGCGCGTCAATATAGTTCATTGCCGCCTCAACTCCTCATACCGCTCCATGTCAAAGCCCGCGTTCTGCTCCGGCACTGCCCCGCCGCATGCCGGGCAGCGCTTCTCACGCGCCTTTTCCCGGCAGCTTGGGCAGAGCATGTCCAGCTGCTCGTTTTCATCGAGCATCAGCTGCAGCACGCAGTAGAGATAGTCGCCGTCCGTCATTTCCCGCGCCCGCTGCTCCGACGGCAGCACGCCAAGCGCGCGCAGCACCTTCCACTTGAGCCGCTCATACGGCTCGTCTTCCAGCGCCTGGCGCAGCGCATCATGTTCGCCCTGACAGCACGATGGATTTTCCCGCTCGCACAGCGCCAGATATTCCCCCGCCCAGCGCTCGATGGTCTGCGCCGGCACCCGCTTCAGCACGTCCTCGCCCGAGGAAAACACGGCCTTTGCGCCCTGCTTTGCCGCCCGGGCGAGAATGCACGCGTTCACGCACAGCCCCAGCCGCGCCGCATCGCCCGCAGCAAGCGCGCCGGCCTCCTGCTGCGCCTGCAGCAGCGCATGCGCGGAGATGAGATGCAGCTCAAGCCTTCCCACGCGCGTTTTGCGCGCCCCGCCCAGCCATGCGGAAAGCCTGTCCGTCATCGGTTCGTCTCAATGCGCCGTCTGGCCTCGACCGTGATTTTTTCGATCACGTTGCCGCCCACCTCGGCGCTCTCCTGCAGCCTGCTCCACTGGCAGCCCGCGTAGATGACGTTCCGGTCGGGCTTGCAGACGACCAGCGAAAAATCGTCCAGCTCCATAAAATTGATCCCGTCGCGCAGCGCCTCGTCCGTGGCGTAGATGCGCTCAAGCTCGATCGTGTACTGCCCCTGTCCGCGGATGGTCGCCACGGGCTCGGTCTGCCCGAAGGCGTAGATGGCCTTCGACGCGCGCGTAGCCGTCACCTTGTAGCTCTGCACCACGGCCACACGCACGCCGTTGACCTCCAGATAGATATCCGCCGTCGTGGGGATTCGTTTTGTCGCCATATTCTGCCCTCCTTACACGCTGATGTGCGCGGTCAGATAGATGCGGTTGAGCCCGTGCACCACGCTGAATTCAAACTCCACCACGCACACCGTGGGATCGGTTTCCAGCGGCGTGACCGTCAGATTGTCGTAGCTGTCGATGATCTCGCGCGAGATCCGGTCCTCCAGCTCGATAATCACGCGGTTGCGGATGGCGTTGCGCGTGACGGCGTTGTTTTTTGCCCGCGTGAACGTTCTGCGCAGCGCTGCGCGGATCGACGGGATCACGTCGTCGACGACCAGAATCGTCCCCAGCTCGCGGAACGTCAGATCTTCGCTGCCTCCGGTCTTGGTGCGCGTGGTAAGCCCGCGGATGACGCTCACCTCGCCGCCCACGCACTCACAGACCGTCACGCCCGCGCCGACCAGCGCGTCGTAGTCCGTGTCCGCGTATACGCTGGCCACGCCGTCAAAGCCGCGCAGCACCTGGCCATTGAGCGGCATCGAGGGGTCTGACTGGTCGCTCAGCGCGCCCGCCAGCGCGGCCGCCGCCATCCAGCCGCCGCTTGCCGCCTCCTCGCCCGTGCGGTACACGTCCGGCCCCACGAGCACCATACGCTCGGAGTTGAGCAGCTCTGCGCGCGCGCACAGCTCTGTGACCGACGCGCCCTTCATCCCCACAAGGCCGATGCACTCGCCTTTTAGCTGGGACGCCTCCTCCACGGCCGACCGCAGCGCCGTCTGCACCGTCTCAAGCGCGCTTCCGATTGCGCAGAAGCTCGCCTGCTTCTCCTGAAACACCAGCGCAAACGCCGCCTGATACGCCGCGAGCGTATCTTCCGCCACCGGGCAGGCCAGAACCTTGCCCGCGCCGTTGCGGTAGGCCAGCTGCACCATCTTCCCCAGCTCGCTCGTCTCGCCGAACGCCTCCTTGCCCGAGGCGCTCGACGTGATGGTATACAGCCCGTTTTTGGCCTCCGACTCGCCGATCAGCGCGATCACGCGCTCGGTCGAGCCGCTCGACGAGACCGACGACGCGTCGTAGTCCGAGTATACGCCCGGCCGCTCATGATAGATCATGCTCATCTGATTTCACCTTTCAACATAAAGTCCGTAAATTCCGTTTCGTCCTCGTTTGCCGTGGCGTAAACATACGCCTTGACCTGCGCCGTCACCGGGCAGACGAAGCAGTCGCACCCCGCGTCATACACGCACGCGCCCACCGTGTAGCCCGCGAGCGTCACACCGGCAACTTTCCCGGACAGCAGCTCCGCCACGCGTTCGGCCTGCTTCTGGCACGCCTCGCTTCCCAGCGTTCTCGGGCACACGGCCGTGAGCCGCACGTCCGCCTCCAGCCGTTTTCCGAACAGGCTTTCCCCCTCCGGCGTCTGGCCAAGGTACTCATACATTGCATGCTCCATCGCCCGCGCCCCGGCGAGCGCCACCGCCGTCACCGGCGCGCGCAGATGCGGCATCTGCCCCTGCGGCGTCTGCCGCGCGCAGGCGATTTTCGTGTCCTGCATCGCCTGCATGATGGTCTGAATCAGCTGTTCCACGGATCGTCACCTCCGTCCGGCACCAGAAGCCCCCAGATATACAGCGCCTGCCCCGCCAGCTCCAGCGTCTCGGCGCGGCGGACGAGAAATTTCCGTCCGCCGCATACAAGCGTGTCCGTCTCGTCAAGCGGCGCGTCCGCCGGGCCGATGTAGACGAACCGCCCCACCGGCCCCTCGCCCAGCGCGTGCATGGTCTTCTGCAGATTCTGCCAGCTCTTCTCCGTCACCGGCTGCACGAACGCGCGCACGCCGGCGGTCCGGCCGTCCGACCTTGTGATCGTGACAGCCGAGCCGTATCCTTGCAGAATACTGTCGATCATGCGCTTCATCCGCGCACCCCCAGAAAGGCGAACCCGCCGCCCGACGCGCAGTACGGCGCCATCAGCAGCTCCGCCTGCGTGCGCAGGCACGCCGCCGCGCCTGAGACCGATGCGGCTTCAGCCTCCGTCACGCTCACCTCGCCCACAGTGAACGAACGTACCTGTTTCCCTGCCCCTGCGCTCTGCGGCAGATAGCTCACCGCGATCCACGCCGCAGCGCATACAAAACTGTCGTGGCAGTCGTCCGCCGTCACGCCCGGACGGAGCCTTGCCGCAACGGCCTGCTCGGCCGCGCGGCAGAGGCTTCTGAGCATCTGCTCATCCGTCCCCACCGGGGCAAACACCGCCGCCGTCTGATAGATCTCGTCCGTCAGCGCCACGTCAGATCACCAGCACCTTCGCTGCGGGCTGCATGATCTTGCCGAAGCCCGAAATGGATGTGATCGCCGCGCGTTCGAGCTGGCGGTCGATCAGCTTGTCGTATTCCACCGACACCTCGCCCGCCTGTACCATTTCGAGCGCGTACCTGCGGTCAAGCCCGATGATCTGGCCTGCCGGCACGCAGCCCGCGCGCAGCAGCTCCGCGCCAAGCGGACTTGTCAGCGTGCCGGTGCCCTGGAAGTTGAGGCCCGTGGCCGGGTTCTGCAGCTCAGCAAGGCTCAGCATCTTGAGCATTGCGTCGCTGCCCATCAAAAAGGTATTGAGCGTATACGGCTCAAACTGCGCCCAGAATTCCACAAGCTGCTTGTATGTCAGCGTCCCCTTCGTGCCGGACATGGGCGCCGTGCCGATCGTGAGCGTTTGCGCGGCGTTGTCGTTGCCGTCGCCGTTTACCAGCACGTTCACCGCGTCGGAAAGATGCATCTGCTGGATGTACGAGCCGATCTGGCGCAGCGTGACCGAGAACAGATCCAGCTTCTGGAACCGGATAGCCTCATAGGACGCCACCAGCATCCGCCCGCGCTTGCTGAGTCTGACCAGATTGCTCTTGCTCTTGACCTCGGTGGCGGGGATGGCCGTGCCCTCTGCCACGTCGGCAAGCGTCTTGTCCTGCTCCGACGGCACGGAATAGACGCTTCTGTAGTCCATCGCGTCGATGGTGCTCACGCTGGCCGTGATCTTGGGCAGGATGTTGTTTTCCTCCATGCCCTGGCGCACGGCGCGCGCGATGTACTCAGGAAACAGCACGCTCGACTGCGACGTGCGGAAGAATTTCTCCACCGCGTCGGAATACGCGCCTCTGGCGCGGATGTCAAAGCGCTTGAGCTGGCGCTGATACGCGTCGGTTCCCTCCAGCGCGGTGCCCTTGTAGTTCTCGCTCGGGTCGAGCCACTCCAGCACCTGCGTGAACGATTTTCCGCTCTCGCGGTACATGCCTTTTTCCAGCTGGATTGTTTCAAATCCCATGATGTTTCTCCTTCCTCCTTACAGAAATACGCCCACGGTAGCGTTCGCGCTGTCGACCTGCACCACGAGCAGGCTTCTGCCGCCCGTCGTCACGGTCTTCACGCCGCCCGAGCCGTCCGCGGCCAGCGTCTGATAGCCCACCGACGGAGCCGTTCCGGAGTACGGCAGCTCTGCATAGCCGGACATCATGACCGCCGCCACGCCGGCGCGCACATCCGTCACCACGCCGCAGAAGCTATCGCCCGAGGCGCACGCGCCAACCGTGCCGTTTGCCGTCAGCTTGCAGACCTTGCCTGCCGCAGCCGATTCCGCTGCCGAGAAGCTCACATGAGCCTGCCCGATCGCATTGAAAGAAATTGCCATGTTGTTCCCTCCTGAATTTTTTGCATTCTTCCGTCGTAAAACTTCTTTGGCGTTTTACAGCGGCTAAATCAGAAACGCGCTGTCGTGTTCCCGCGCGGTTTCTTTCCCCACCTGCAGCTGCGGTGCCGGCGGAAACAGCTCCGCCCGCTTTTTTGTAAGTGCCTTCCGCATCTGCGCAAGATCCCCGCTTTCCATCGCCTTTGCCATGCGCTGCAAAACCTTCTCGTCCACGCCCATGTCCAAAAGCAGGCCCAGCCGCACCACATCCTTTTCCAGCTCCGCGCGGTACTGTCTGCCCAGTGCCGCGTCGGCCCGCAGCGCCCTGAGCTCCGCCGTGTCCGGCACGTCGGACGAGAGTCCTTTTGTCAGCACGCCCGAGGCTTTCTGCGCCGGCACAGCCACGAAGGAGAACTCATACGCGTCCGTCGGCTCACACAGTACCGCCGTACAGAGCTGCCCGCCATACTGCTCGCCCTTGCGGTGCTCGCAGCTGCCGTAGTCCTTGCCGCATACCGAGCAGATGCTCTTTTTCACCGCGCAGCCCACCGAGACTTCCTTTTTGATGCCGCCCTCGATCTCGCGGATGAGCGCGTCGGTTTTCTCTCCGCGCAGCATATAGGCCCAGGCCTTGATGTACATCGCGCCTTTTTCATACTCGATGCTTGTCTCAAAAATGCGCGCCGTCTGCCGCTCGGCCGACCATGCATGGTCGGCGATGCCGGTCTTTCCGATGAACATCGGCGCGAGCTCTTTCAGCGCCTTCTGGCTGAACCGCTCAAAATCCCTGTCCACCTGGTCGTCGCACAGCCGCACGGAAAAGACGTATACATCCTCCGCCGCCAGCGGCGATTTTGCCAGCTTGTTGATTTTCTGCAGCTGCGCCGCGTCCGGCGCGCCTGCCGGAAGAACCCCGGCCGCTTTTGTGATCTGCATTACGCTTCCTCCCGTTCGATTTTCTTTGCCTGCGCGCGGTAGAGCGCCGCGTGCGCCTCCTCCACCGTATCCTGCAGGCTGATCTCGTCCCATACGATCCCGGCGCTGCATCCGTATCCGTGCAGCTGCAGCCAGAGCGCGCAGATGCGCTCGAGCACCGGCTGCACACTTCTGCGGATGGCCCACAGCTCGGACGTGAGCAGATCCGCCTGCTGCTTTGACATCCGCTCGGTGGCCGACCAGCTCAGCCCCAGCAGAAACGGCGGCAGCCCGGTCTTTGCCACCAGCTGCTCAAGAATCTGCCGCACCGGGACCTCCGCATCCAGAATCTGCCCGTCTGCTCCGATGACCTTGATCTCCACGTCGCCCACAGCCACAAAATCCCGCACCTCGCCGGATTTTCCGCTCTGCATCGCGGCCGACCACTCGCGCGCGATCTGCTCGCTTCGCTCGGCCGCGCAGGCCACGCCGGCGCTGCCCGCCTCGGGCTTATACACCACCGAGTAACGCACATTTCCTGCCCGCTCCCAGTTGATTCCGATGGTGTTGTAGATCTTCATCAGAATATCGGCCAGAAACGGCATGCTCCGCAGCAGCGACACGCCGTACGGATGCCCCGGCTCGGGATTCAGCGTCGCAAACAGCAGCAGATTCTGATACGGCAGAATCCTCATCTGCCCAGCCTCGTATACGCCCAGCGCAAAATCCAGCGGCGAATCGCCCTGCTGCACATGCACCTTTGTCACATCGCCCCAGCAGACCGCCGCCAGCTCATCGCCGCTGACCACCATCTCGCCCACAGCCCTGCCGTAGGTCAGCAAACTCTGCAGGTACGCCGATAAAAAGCTGTCGATGCCGTACTGTCCGCGCCCCACATTCACGCGCGATAAAAACAGCCGCAGCTCCTGCTCGGCCTGTTTGTCCTGACACGCGGCGGTAAATCCGCCCGTGAGCCTCACCAGCTTGCCGATTGCCGCGTCAATGATCGGCACCGCCTCGCGCATCGCGGCGTACACCTGCGTCTCACTGTCGCCCAGCGGAGCAAAGCGTTTGAGCTGCCCGAACGGCTGCAGCTCCTGCGACCGCAGCTGAACGGCCTGTGCCGCCTTGCCCGCGCCCGTCTTTTTTCTCATCGTCCCACCTCAGTTTTCAAAAATTACCTCTCGCGACGGCGCGCGCGGCAAACCCGCCGGGGCTTTCCAGCGCGCCCATCACGAAATAGCGCATATCGTCCATCGCGTGATCGTTCCGTTTTACCACGCAGTCGCGTCCTGCGCGGCTGTCCCAGACGTACAGCTCCATCTCCCGCAGGCAGTCGGCGCACGTCCGGCAGATCACGATTCTCCCGCTTTTCAGCGCGTCCGCCGTTTTGCGGATGCCGGCGAGCACGTCATTGTCCGCTTTCTGCACTCTCCATCCCTCGCGCCGCAGAAGCTCCATGAAGCTCGCCGCCGACGGGTCCACGATCACCGCCCGGATCGTCCGTCCTCCCGCCAGCTTTTTGAGCGCCCGGGCGTATTCCGCGTCGGTCATCTGCCTGCCCTCCCGGCGTGAGTCAAAGTAAAACTCCTCCACGCGGTACCAGACCCCGTCCTGCTCTCCCCACAGGCCGAACGACGCCGGGTTCACCGTCCCGTAGTCGCACGAAACGTACCACTGCCGGAACGGCCCCTCCGGCACAGGCAGCGCCATCGAAGCGTCAAAGAAGTCATATACGCGTCCCTCCGCCGCCGTCCACAGCCCCAGCACGAACCGCTCATAAAAAACGCCCGTGTAGAGCCGCTCATACCGCCTGCGCACCGCGGGCTGCAGCCCCGGATTGTCCTGCATCGTGAAGTGCAGGTGCAGGCAGTTCCTCGCCTGCGCCTGCAAAATCCACTCCCGGTAGAACCAGTGCTGCGGCCCCTCGGGGTTACAGTTGAACCACAGGCGGCTTCCCGCGAGCGAGCAGCGCGCGCATGCCTGCTCCACAAAAGAGCGCGGCATCAGCGCCGCCTCGTCAAGCAGAACCCCTGCCAGCGTGATACCCTGGATGCGCGCCGCCGCGCTCTCATCCGCCCCGCCGAAGAGATAAAAATCGTTCTGCCGCTTTGCAAAGCGCACCGTCAGACAGTTTTCCGTCCGCCGCTCTGTAATCTGCATCCCCACCGCGCGCAGCCTCGGCAGCAGCTCCGGCAAAAGATTGCGCCTGACGCCGCCGATCGTCCTGCCGCACAGCGCGAAGCGCATACCGTTAAAGCAGCACATCGCCCACAGGAAGAAGCTCAGCCCCATCGCCAGCGTCTTGCCCGAGCGCACCGCCCCGTCGCAGATGATCGCGTCGAAGCGGCTGTCGGGGCTTTGAGGCGCCCACCACCTGAGCACCCGCCGCTGCTTGGGCGAAAATGACTCACGCATCTTCCTGCATGCCTGTCAAAAGCGCCTGTAAAAACTCCCCCGCCTTTTCGTCGCCGCCCTCGGCCATCTGCGCCAGCTGTTCAAGCACCTTGGTTCTGTCGAGCAGTTTCACCTCCACCGTCCCGCGCTCGCTGCGCCTGATCTCGGTCAGCAGCGACAAATCGAGCTTCTCGATGTCCACATCCTCGCACAGCGCCAGCTTCACGCAGTCGTTGGCCTTGCCGAACGCGAGCTTTCTGAGCGCTCTGCGGACACGTTCCAGATCCGATTTTTTCCCATTTGCCATCGGCATCTACTCCTTTGCCCTTTCACCCAAGCGGCGCAAAAAAACGGAAGTTGCCCGCCGCGCGGCAACTTCCAAAAAACATGTTTCTTTTTTCGCATCCACAGATCAAAAAACAGAGGCTGTCGAAAAACTCCAAAGGAGTTTTTCGACAGCCTCCAGCCGCCCTTCCGGGCGGCTGTCTGACAATTTACCTGCTCTTGTTATTCCTGTTCCAGCGCCATGACCTTGTCGATGCGCCGCTGATGCCGCTCCGCGTGCGAAAATGCCGTGTCCAGCCACACGTCCACAATCTCCAGCGCCAGCATGGGTCCGACAAAGCCCGCGCCCAGCGCCATCATGTTCGTGTCGTTGTGCTCTCTCGTCAGCCGCGCGGACACGGGGTCGGACAGCAGCGCGCAGCGCACGCCGTTTACCTTGTTGGCCGCGATGGACACGCCGATGCCGGTCGTGCACAGCACGATCCCGCGGTCACACTCACCCGACGCGACCGCGCGCGCGGCAGCCGCCGCGAAGTCGGCGTAGTCGCAGCTGCTCTTGTCGTAGCAGCCGAAGTCTCTGCAGTCCAGTCCCCGCTCGGCGAGGTGCTCTTTTACGCGCTCCTTCAGTTCAAACGCGCCGTGGTCACAAGCCAGTGCAATCATAGTTTTTCCTCCTAAATTGATGTTTCTTCGTATGTCTGCCAAACAGCCAATAAGCTGATCGCGTCCGTCACCGCGCACAGCGCAACAGGGCCCGTGAACGCCGCGCATACCCGCAGCCACAGCCACATCCACAAGCCCGCACCATGCGCGGCCTGCGTCAGCGCGTCATCGCGCCGCCTCCCTTTGCCGTGTCTTTTTCTGATTATACACCGTTTGCCCGCCGTGGGCAAGCACCGATTCCCGCCCGCCGCACACCGGCGGCGATGATATCGCAAACGCCGCCCGTATGTTGCGGCCAAGACCGGTCGTTTTGTTTTGCTTGCCATGCAGAATCCGGTGTGTTATAGTAAAGATGAAACAAAACAATCGGACATCGTCCGCAAAGGAAGGCTGAACGTATGAAAAATCTTCTTGCATTCGACCTTGGCGCCAGCAACGGCCGCGCGATCCTCGGCCAGCTGGATGGCGGCAAACTCCATCTGCGCGAGCTGCACCGCTTTGAAAACAACTACATTGAAATGAACGGCGTGTTCTACTGGGACCTGCCCTATCTCTTCAACCAGCTCAAGCAGGGCCTGCTGGCCTTCCGCCAGGCGAACGTCGGCGAGCTCGACTGCTTCGGCATCGACACCTGGGGCGTGGACTACGGCCTGCTCGACCGCAACGGGCATCTGCTCGGCAATCCGCGCGCCTACCGCTACTCGGTCGACGCTGACGCCGAAGCCGTCTGGGAGACGGTCGGTTTCCCCACGCTCTTTGCGCGCACCGGCATTGCCAACAACAACTACAATACGCTCTATCAGCTCTACCGCCGCAAGCGCGAAGGCGACGTGGCGCTCGAGAACGCCGAGACGCTGCTGCTGCTTCCCGACCTTCTGGGCTATTTCCTGACGGGCGAAAAGAAGTCCGAGTATACCGAGGTCACCACCTCCATGCTCTATAACCCCACCACGAAGGACTGGGACTGGCAGACCATCCGCGAGCTGGGCCTGCCCGAAACGATCTTCACCCCCATCGACCGCGCCGGTACGCTGCGCGGCAAGCTCCGGCCCGAGCTTGCGGCCGAGCTTGGCCTCAACCAGGCGAATTTCGCCGCCGTCGGCACGCATGATACCGCCTCTGCCGTAGCCGCCATCCCCGGCTCGGGCAGCTTTGCGTTCTGCTCGTCCGGCACATGGTCGCTGTTCGGTGTCGAGACCGACCACCCCATCCTGACCGATTCCGTGCGCGATGCCAATTTCACCAACGAGGGCACCATTCAGGGCGGCTTCCGTCCGCTCAAGAATATCATGGGCCTCTGGCTCATTCAGGAGTGCCGCCGCGACTGGCAGAAGCAGGGCCGGAACTACAGCTGGAACGAGATCGTCGCCGAGGCCGAACAGGCCGAGCCCTTCCGCTCGATTCTCGATCCCGACTATGGCGAGTTCTTTGCCGGCGGCGATATGGTCAAAAAAATCCAGAACTTCTGCCGCAAGACGAGCCAGCCCGTGCCAGAGACGGTCGGCCAGATTGCACACTGCATCTACGAATCGCTGGCGCTCAAGTACCGCTGGGCGCTCGAGCGGCTGGAGGAAATCAAGGGCGAGCGCATCGGGCAGCTCAATATCGTCGGCGGCGGCATTCAGAACAAGCTCTTAAACCAGATGGCAGCCGACGCCATCGACCGCCCCGTCGTCACCGGCCCCATCGAGGGCGCGGCCATCGGCAACCTGCTTGCGCAGGCGATGGCGCTGGGCGAGATCCGGACGATGGACGAGCTGCGCGACGTCGTGCGCGCGTCCGAGCCGGTGAGCCGCTACGAGCCGAACCATACCCCCGCATGGCAGGCGGCGTATACGCGGCTGCTCTCCCTCTTATAAACCGTCTTTTCAAAGCCACCGGCTTTTGACACAAAATTTGAAAGGAAGTAATCACTATGTCTGTTGATATGAGCAAATGGTGTGAGCTGGCCAAGGCCAACATTCACAACCGACCGGCGGGCGAGGGCCGTCTTGCCGGAAAGATCTGCATTGTCACCGGCGCTGCGCAGGGTTTCGGCAAGGGCATTGCCGAAGAGCTGTACAAAGAGGGCGCGACCATCGTCGTCGCCGATATGAACGAGCCGCTTGCAAAGCAGGTCGCGGAAGAATTCGGCGAACGCGCCACCGCTATCGCCGTGAACGTGTCGGACGAAGAGAGCGTTGCCAACATGGTTGCAAAAACCGTTGAGCTGTACGGCGGTCTCGACCTCATGCTCTCTAACGCGGGCGTCGTCCGCTCTGGCCCCATCGCGCAGATGGAGCGCAAGGATTTTGACTTTGTCACCAATGTCAACTATACCGGCTTCTTCCTGTGCGCCAAATACGCGGCCATCATCATGCAGGCCCAGCACGAGGCCGATCCCGAGGCCATGTTCGACATCGTCACGCTCAACTCCAAGTCCGGCCTCGAAGGCTCCAACAAGAACTTCGCCTACGCGGGCTCGAAGTTCGGCGGCATCGGCCTGACGCAGTCGTTCGCGCTTGAGCTGTGCGCGTATAACATCAAGGTCAACGCCGTCTGCCCGGGCAACTTCCTCGATGGACCGCTGTGGTCCGATCCGGTGCGCGGCCTGTTCGTGCAGTATCTGCAGGCCGGTAAGGTCCCCGGCGCGAAGACGGTCGAGGATGTGCGCCGCTATTACGAGGCCAAGGTTCCGATGAACCGCGGCTGCCTGCCTCTGGACGTCGCCCGCGCCGTCATGTACTGCGTCGAGCAGAAGTACGAGACCGGCCAGGCGATCCCCGTCACCGGCGGACAGGTCATGTTAAACTGATGAAAACCGCAAGCGGTTTTCATCAATAGAGATTGCAGCCCGCTGCGCGCAAAGAAATGGCTGTCCTTTGGGCAGCCATTTTTCAATCATCAGGAAAGGAACAAAACCATGATCGATCTTTCGATACTGCATCAATTAAACGCTCCCACAAAAGAAGAACGTCTGGAGAACCTGCGGCAGATCGTAAAAACAGCCGCCTTCCCGCCCATGGTGCCGCAGTACATCAATAACCACATCCATACCACCTACTCCTTCTCGCCGTATTCCCCCACGGCGGCGGTCTATGCCGCGCGGATGGAGGGGCTCTGCACCGCCGGCATCATCGACCACGACTCCATTTCGGGCGCGCAGGAATTTCTGGAGGCTGCCGGGATCATCGGCATGCCGGCCACCATCGGCATGGAGTGCCGCGCGTCGATGGACGGCACTGCGCTCGAGGGCAGGCGAACCAACAACCCCGACCAGGTGGGCGTGAGCTACATGACCATCCAGTCCGTGCCGCATGATAAAATCGACGAGCTGACGGCGTTCTTTGCCCCCTACCGCGAGGCCCGTCACCGCCGCAACCGCAAGATGGTAGAAAACATCAACGCGCTGCTGCCCGGCATCGAGCTGGACTACGACCGCGACGTGCTGCCGCTGTCCGAGGCGAAAGACGGCGGCGGCGTGACCGAGCGCCACCTCATGTACGCGCTGGCCAAAAAGATGGTCGCGGCCTCCGGCAAGGGCCAGCCGATGGTGGACTATCTCACGTCCATCGGCCTGACACTGTCTGAAAAACAGAAACAGCAGATGCTCGATACCGAATACTTCTTCTATGAGTATGACCTGCTCGGTATTTTGAAGTCCGCCTTCGTCCCGCGCATCTACATCGACGCCACCGACGAATGCCCCAACGTGCGCGACGTGGCCGCGCTGTGCGAGCGCGTGGACGCGCTTTTGTGCTATGCGTATCTCGGCGACGTGACGGCCAGCGTCACGGGCGATAAAAAGGCGCAGAAGTTTGAAGACGATTACCTCGACGACGTCATCGCCTGCATCAAGGCCTGCGGCATCCGCGCCGTCACCTATATGCCCACGCGCAATACGCCCGAGCAGCTTGCGCGCCTGCGCAGGCTCTGCGAGGAAAACAGCCTCTTCCAGGTCTCGGGCGAGGATATCAACTCCCCGCGCCAGTCGTTCATCATCCGCGCGATGGAAAACCCCATGTTCTCAAACCTCATCGACGCCACGTGGAAGCTCATTGAGCACGAAAAAACAGGCGCAGAAATCTAAGGCAGCACCGCGCAATTGCGTCTGCGGTCTTTGGCGGCTCTTTTGTCCCGATACTGCCGTTTGAGGAACCTAAAATACATCCAGTGTTCCTGCGTTTTTCAAACGTTGTCCTCCCGCCGAATTCTCTTGCCGGATTGTGCGGTGATGCCCCAACCCAGAGAACCGCCGGCCTCCGGCGGTTCTTTTTCTGTTCCCGCGGCCGGCCGCCCTGCACTTCCCCGCCTGCGCCGCCCGCCGGGCCTGCCTCCGCGCGGCCGGCCTTCTTCGGCTGCCCCACTAGGCGAAACGTTTCGCGGAAAATGCGTGCCGATTGGGCAAAATCACAAAATCCGCAGGCCTCTTTTCGTGGGTTCGCCCGATTGACAGCCGTACCGGGCGCGGTGTAGAATAGAGAAAAGCGAAACGTTATGCTTTCAAGGGGAACAAGACCATGTCCACGATCAAGGATGTTGCAAAGCGCACGGGGCTGTCACTGTCCACCATTTCCAAATACCTGAACGGCGGCAATGTGCGCGGGGAGAACCGGCTCAAAATTGAGCAGGCCATCCGGGAGCTGGACTATTCGGTCAACTACTTTGCCCGCAGCCTCAAGGCCAACCGCTCGATGACGATCGGCATTCTGCTGCCGACCATTTCCAGCCCGTTTTTCGGCCGCGTGGTGGCCGCGATGGACGCGCATCTGCTAAAAAGCGGCTACCAGAGCGTGGTCTGCAGCTACAATTTTGACCACACGCTGGAGCTGGAAAAGCTGGAATTTCTCGCCAGACGGCACGTCGACGGCCTCATCTACGTACCCGAGCACGCGACGATGGACGAGATCCGCCCGCGTGTGGGCGCCACGCCCATGATTTTTCTTGACCGTACAATCGAGGGCGCTGTGTGCGACACCATCGTTGTCGACAATCTCAACGCCGTGTATATGGCGACCGAACAGCTGATCTCGCGCGGCCACCGCAGGATCGGCCTTATCGCCGGGCCGCAGTCGATCTCCACTGCGCGCGAGCGCATGACGGGCTACCGGCGCGTGCTCAGCGACTACTCGCTGCCGGTCGATGAATCGCTCATCGTGATGGGCGACTACGGCATGGAATCGGGCTCGCGGCTGTTCAACCGGCTGCTCGATATGCCCGACCCGCCGACGGCCATCTGCGTGACCAACTATGATATGACCATCGGCGCGATCACCGCCGCGCACGAACGCGGTGTGGCACTGCCCAGAGACGTCGATCTCATCGGCTATGACAACATCGACCTCTGCCGCATCGTAAGCCACACGCTCGAGATCGTCGAGCAGCCCATGGACGAGATGGGCCGGGCCGCGGCCGAGCTGATTGCAGCCCGCCTTGCCGGCGACGCTTCTCCCAGAAAGGTGCTGCGGCTGAAGGCGAGACTGGCAAAATAACTGGTGTTCCCGACCGGAGGGTCTTTTGATTTTGAAATTCAATACACAAAGGAGTATGTATTATGGCAGAGAAACGTTACATCGGCGACTATCCCGTTATCGGCATCCGCCCCATCATCGACGGCCGCGAAGGCCCGATGCAGCTTCGCCAGAGTCTGGAAAATCAGGTTCAGGAAATGGCGCAGGCTGCAAAGAAGCTGTTCGAGGAGAACCTGTTCTACTCCAACGGCGAGCCTGTGAAGGTCGTTATCGCTGACCACTCGATCGGCCGCTATCCCGAGAATGCCGCCTGCGCCGCGCAGTTCAAAAAGGCCGGCGTGGACATCACCCTGTCCGTCACTCCCTGCTGGTGCTACGGCGCAGAGACCATGGACACCGACCCCATGACCATCAAGGGCGTGTGGGGCTTCAACGGCACCGAGCGTCCGGGCGCTGTGTATCTGGCCTCCGTGCTGGCCACGCACGCGCAGAAGGGCCTGCCCGCATTCGGCATCTACGGCCATGAAGTGCAGGACCGCGACCAGGTCACCGAGATTCCCGAGGACGTAAAGGAAAAGCTGCTGCGCTTCGGCCGCGCGGCTGTTGCTGTTGCCTCGATGCGCGGCAAGAGCTATCTGCAGATCGGCTCGATGTGCATGGGCATCGGCGGCTCCATCATCGACCAGGAGTTCATGGAGGACTATCTGGGCCTGCATGTGGAGTCCGTCGACGAGGTCGAGATCCTGCGCCGCATGGAAGAGGGCATCTACAACGAAGAAGAGTATCAGAAGGCCCTTGCCTGGACGAAGGAGCACTGCAAGGAAGGCCGCGACGACAACCCCGAGTCGGTAGAGTTCCTCGGCGAGAACCGCCGCATCAGGTTCACCGACGAAGAGAAGGAAAAGCAGTGGGAGTTCACCGTCAAGATGTACTGCATCATCAAGGACCTGATGGCCGGCAACGCCAAGCTGCCTGATGCGTTCGGCGAAGAGAAGCTCGGCCACAACGCCATCGCCGGCGGCTTCCAGGGTCAGAGACAGTGGACCGACCACTGGCCCAACTGCGACTATCCCGAGGCATTTCTCAGCTCCACGTTCGACTACAACGGCGCGCGCGAACCGTTCACGCTGGCTACTGAAAACGACGTCCTCAACGGCCTTGGCATGCTGTTCATGCGCCTGCTGACCGGCCGCGCACAGATCTTCGCGGACGTTCGTACCTTCTGGTCGCCCGAGGCCACCAAGCGCGCCACCGGCTATGATCTCGAGGGCAAGGCTGCCGAGAACGGCGGTATCATCCACCTGATCAACTCCGGCGCGGCCTGCCTCGACGCGTGCGGCGAGTGCACCGACGAAAACGGCAACGCCATCATGAAGAGATGGTGGGAAGTCACCGACGAGGATATCAAGAAGATGACCGACGCAACCGTCTGGTGCGAGGCCGGCTTCGACAACTTCAGAGGCGGCGGCTTCTCCAGCCACTATGTCACCCGTGCGGAAATGCCCGCGACCATGATCCGTCTGAATCTCGTCAAGGGCCTCGGCCCCGTGCTGCAAATCGCAGAAGGCTGGACCGTGAAGCTGCCTGACGAGGTCACCGACACGCTCATGGAGCGCACCAACCCCACGTGGCCGTGCACCTGGTTCACCCCGCGCTGCGACGGCAAGGACGGCAGCCCCTTCAAGAGCGCCTACGACGTCATGAACAACTGGGGCGCCAACCACGGCGCGATCTCCTACGGCCATATCGGCGCCGACCTCATTACGCTGTGCTCGATGCTGCGCATCCCCGTCTGCATGCACAACGTCCCCGAGGACGACATCTTCCGTCCGGCGGCTTGGAACGCCTTCGGCATGGACAAGGAGGGCCAGGACTACCGCGCCTGCGCCGCCTACGGCCCGATGTACAGGAACATCCGCTAAGTGTATCAAAAGAAAAGCCCCGCAAGGGGCTTTTCTAAGGCATCACCGCACAATTCGGCAAAAGGCTGCGGTCTGCTGCAGCGCACTCGCTTGCTCACACGTTTGCAGACCGGGAAGGGTGATTTCGCGCCTGCGGGCGCGAGATTCTGCGAGGCTTTTCGGAACGTGTCATTTTCCGCAATGCGTGCAAACGAATACAATACTGGAGGTCATATCCATGCTGAAAAACATTCCCCCCATCCTCTCGCCCGAGCTTCTGAAGGTCCTGTCCGAGATGGGGCACGGCGACCGCATCTGCATCGGCGACGGCAACTTCCCCGGCGCTTCGATGGCCAAGCCCAACAACTGCGTGTTCGTCCGCGCCGACGGCCACGGCGTGCCCGAGCTGCTGGACGCCATTCTGACGGTCATCCCGCTCGACGCGTATGTGGAGCATCCCGTCATGCTGATGGAGAAGATGGACTGCGACAAGGATCTCGACATTCCCGTCTGGAAGGAGTACGAGGCCATCGTCGCCAGGCACGATGCGCGCGGCGCAAGCGCCATCGGTGCGTACGAGCGCTTCCGCTTCTATGACGAGGCGAAGACGTGCTACTGCATCCTGCAGTCCGGCGAGAGCGCCATCTACGCAAACGTCATCGTGCAGAAGGGCGTCATCAAGTAAAAAAGACGCGAAGCCCCGGCGCACCGCTGCGCCGGGGCATTTTGCTCTTGCCGCGCCTTTTGTAAAGCTTCGTTCACCGCCACAAAAACCAGATCAGAACATACCCGGTCACGACCGCGCACAGCGTAAAGGGCACGCCGATCTTCATAAAATCTCCTGTCCTGACCGTGTAGCCCGCCTTTTTGAGGATGCCGATGCCCGTGATGTTGGCCGAGGCCCCGATGGGCGTGAGATTGCCGCCCAACGTCGCGCCGGTAAGCAGGCCGAAGTAGAGCAGATACGGCTCCACGCCCAGAATCTGCGCAAGATTCGCCGTCACGGGCAGCATCGCCGCCACATAGGGGATGTTGTCGATAAACGCCGAGAGCAGCACCGAGCCCCATACGATAAGCGAATATACCGCAAACACGTTCCCGCCGCCAAAGCCCGCGAGCAGCCGCGCGGCGGCGTCGATCACGCCCGCGGCGCGCACGCCCGCAATGACGACGAAAAGCCCCGCGAGCAGCAGCAGCGTCTGATAATCGAGCTGTTTTGTGGCCTCGGCCAGCGGCCTGATTCCCTTTTCCAGCACGCACCGCCGCCCCGCGCCAAGCAGAAACAGCCCCATGCAGATGAGTCCGTTCGTCACAGCCGGCTTTTCCGGCAGAAACGACGCCGCAATCAGCAGCGCCACCGTGCCCGCCATCAGCCACGTCGGGAAAACATCCGTCACCTCCGTGCGCCCTTCGCGCATGACGGGCTGCGTCAGCCTGCGCAGATACACGCACAGAACCGCCGTTGCCGCCAGCGCGCCGAGCTGCACGACAAAAAACATACCCATTTTCCCGCGGAACACGAAAAAGTCCAGAAAATTCATCCCCGCGTAGCCGCCCAGCAGAATGGACGTCGTGTCGCCCACCAGCGTGGCCGCACCCTGCAGATTTGACGACACGGCAATCGCAATGACGGCCGGAACGGGTGAGATGCGCTGCTTTTCCGCGATGGCCAGCGCCACCGGCGCGAGCATCAGAACCGTCGCCACATTGTCCACAAACGCCGACACCAGCCCGGCAAACACCGCCAGCGCCACGATGGCCCACCTGACGCTGGGCACGCGCGCCAGCAGCAGCTCTGCAAGCCGCGACGGCATCTTCGATTCAATAAACAGCGCCACCGTGCCCATCGTGCCTGCGATCATCAGCAGCACGTTCCAATCCACCGCACGCAGCACCTCGCCGGCGGGCAAGATGCCGAGCAGCACGAAAAGCGCCGCCGAAGCCGCCGCCACATATGCCCGCACATTCGGCAGCACCAGCAGCAGCACATACGTCAGCGCGAACAGTCCCAATGCCAGATACATTGTCATAAAAACCGCTCCTTCCCGGCAGGACGCAAAAAGACCCCTGCCATTGCAAATACAATGACAAAGGTCTTGCCCTTACCCTGCGCGCCGGGGATATCCCGTGCTGACGGCGCACCGAGCGCCAACGCGCCGGCTACTCCCCTTTCTCTCGTTCTATTCTACGCGCCCGCGCGCCGCCGCGCAAGTGAAATCTTTGTTAAGATTGCAATCGTGTACCATGCATGCTATGATGGTAAAAAACCGTGCACATGCACCGGAAGGAGCCTTTCATGCTGAAATATCCCGTCAAAGAGCTGCTCGCGCGGCTCGTCATTCTGCTCGCAGGCCTCACAGTCGCACACTTCGGTGTAACGCTGTTTCTGCTGGCCAACCTGGGCGCAGACCCGTTCAACGTGCTGGTGCAGGGCGTGTATCAAACGCTTGCGCGCGTGACCGGCTGGACGTTTCTGACCCACGGCCGGGTTCACATTGCGCTGTGTTTTGTCATCATCGCAGCACTTTTGTTCATCGACCGCTCGTACATCATGCCCGGCACCGTCGTGTGTATGCTCTGCGGCGGGCCGATCATCGACCTTTTCACGCTGCTTCTTTCCGCGCCCTTTGCGGCGTATATTACGAGCTTCTGGCTGAAGCTGGCCGTCCTGGCCGCGGGCTGCGTGATTCTGGCCCTCGGCATGAGCATCGTCATCAAATCCGACGCCGGCACTGGGCCAAACGATCTTGTCGGCCTCGTCATCAGCGACAAGCTCCATAAAAAATTCGGCGTTGTCCGCGTGCTGTGCGACCTCGCCTTTGTCCTCGCCGGCTGGCTTCTGGGCGGTCAGGTCGGCGTGGGCACGCTGGTGTGCGCGGTTCTGGTCGGCTTCGTGGCGGACTTTTTTCTGCCGCGCAGCGAAAAGCTCGTCGCGCTGCTGCTCGGCGGGCGCAGGAAAAGCGGCGTCTGACCGCACAGCAGGCCGCATACGCGAGCATCCTGCCGACCGCGTGACGGCAGAAAAAAGGAGCGCCTCCGGCGCTCCTTTTGGTTTTCCGCTTACTGCCGCAATGCCCGCGCCACAGCGCGCAGATTGCCGTGCGGCGTATCGCGCGGCGTTTCGCAGCCGCCGCTGATGAGCGTGGTCTCGTTGCCCACGGCGAGGCAGTGCCGCACAGCCTGCTCAACCTCCTGCTGGGTACCGCGCAGCAAGACCTCCACGGGGTCAAAATTGCCGCAGACGGCGCTCACGCCGTGCAGCAGCCCGGCCGCCCGCTCAAAATCCACCATCCAGTCGATGTCCACGATGTCGGCGTGCAGCGCCGCAATCTGCTCCAGCAGCGGCCCGATGTCGCCGCAGATATGCAGCTTGACCTTCGCGCCCTTTGCGTGCACGGCGTCGATGATCCGCTTTTCATACGGCAGACCGTACCGGCCGTACAGCCGCGGGCCGAGCAGCGAGCAGGCCGCGTCGCCGATGCCGATGATGTCCGCCCCGGCGTCAACCTGCGCCTCGGCATAGACGATCGCCTGCCGGCACAGGTGCTCCAGAATGTCATCGAGAAACGGCTCCTCGTCCGCCATATCCATCATCGCATAGTTGATGTCGCGCAGATCGCAGTATTCCGCCACCACGCCCTCGACCCAACCGGCGATGGGGCACTCGCCCTTGAGCTTTTCCGCGTACAGGCGGATGGTCCTGACCCTGTCCTTCATGCGCGTGGTCTGCGCAAGCGTCAGAAACGGCAGCTGCGCGGCAGACGGCTCACCCTGCAGCAGCGGCGTAAGCGCGCGCGGCTGATCATCGGGCGGAAATTCCACGCGCATGCCGTAGTCCATCGCCTCGCCGTATGGATCTGACATGACCGTGACGATGTCCAGATCAAAGTCCTCGCGCACCTTCAGATTCGCCTCGACCATCTTCTCCGGACACAGGCAGAAATCGTGGTACGGCACACCTGCGTAGCGCGCCGCAAAGCCCATCATGATACACAGATTCGGCGCCCGGTCCACCGGCGCGCCCTGCAGGCGGTTCATCAGTCGTTCGTAGGAATTCATCTCTGTTGCGCTTGCTCCTTTCGGCAATTTGCAGGCCCGCCGCGTCCGGCGGGCCCTTCTTTTTATTTCATCTCCGCGATGTCGCAGATGAACTCAACGCACTTATCCACACCCAGTGTGCCGCTGTCGAGGCAGATGTCGTAGTTCTGCGCCTCGCCCCAGTTGCGGTTGGTGTAGTGCTTGTAGTACACCTTGCGCTTGGAGTCCTTGTCCTGCAGGCGCTTGGACATGGGCTGCTTCGTCTCGCCGTAGCGGGCCAGCACACGCGCGGCGCGGTGCTCATAGTCGGCGTGGATGAAGATGTGCAGGCAGTCCGGCCGGTCTTTCAGAATGAAGTCGGCGCAGCGGCCGACGATGACGCACGGTCCCTTGTCGGCAAGGTCGCGGATGACGTTCGTCTGGCAGACATAGAGCTTATCCGAGACCGACATGGTGTCGATCAGGCCCATCGGGTGCGACGAGACCGCGATGTTGAACAGAAAGCTGCTGGTCACGGTGGCATACTCGCCGATCTCCTCAATAAACTCATGCGAAAAACCGCTCTGCTTTGCGACGGCGTCGACGAGCTCCTTGTCGTAATAGGGGACGCCAAGACGCTCGGCCACGGCCTTTCCGATCGAACGGCCGCCGCTGCCAAATTGACGGCTGATGGTGATGATCTTATTTGTCATGGGAATTCCCCCTTCTCTTGGATACCGCTATTATACAGCAAAAAAAGGGAGAAAACAATCCAAAAATCATTTGTCCGCCCGCGGGCGGCTTCCCGGCGTCCGCTTTTCCGCCGCTACAGGTACTGCGACAGCTCCGACGACAGCTGCCGCTCAAGCTCCATGAGCCGCCCTGCGACGGCTCTGGCCTCGCCGGATGCGCCTGGGCAGCGGTTGCGCGTACGCGCGAGCGTTTTAACGCCCATGTCGCAGCCGTCGGTGACCAGCTCTGCCGCGCCGGCGTCCCCGGGGTGGAGCATCAGCGTCCAGTTTGTCTTCAGCCACGACATGCCTTTCGCCATTACGCCGGGTTCGGCGGGCTGCGCACCGCTTTGTGCAAGCAGCTGCCGCGCCTGCACGCCGAGTTCACTGTGCTGGCGCAGGCTCATCTGCAGCGTCTGGCGCAGGCCGGTGTTTCTGACGTCCTTCAGCACGCCGTCCATCGCGCCAATGGCCATCTGCGCGCCCGCCTCACAGGCCGAAAGCAGGCTGACGGTATCCTTGTTCATTGCAATTCCTCCTTTTTTTCTGTTAGGATGTACCAAACGCACGGAAAATATGATACAATACAAAAAACGCAAAAGGAGGACGCCTATGACCTTTACCCGCAAGGTACTTGAGATCTGCGGCGACTACGCGCTGCTTGAATCGGAATCCGGCACGCGGACGGAAGTCGCGCTGGCGCTGCTGCCGGACGGCATCTTCGAAGGTGCCGCACTCATCTGCGAGGATTTTGTCTACCGCCTCGCGCCGGATCAGTCTCCCAGATAAGTAAAGCGCCGGCAGCGTTTGCCGTCGCGCTCGACCATCTCGTTCCACATGCCCGCCGGGCGCACCCAGATGCCGCGCTCACCGTAGAGCGCCTGATAGACCACCATCGGCTCAAGCGTCTCCGAATGGCGCGCGAGGTACAAAACCCTGTATTCGTTGCCCTTAAAATGCCGGTAGCGTCCGGGTCTGATATCAAATTCCATATCCATTATCCTTTCAAAAAACGGAGGTAACCTGTATGATTCGTCACATTGTTGTCTGGAAATTCCGCGAAGGCGAAGAAGAAAACATGAAAAAATTCCTTTCGGGCCTGCAGGCCCTTGACGGCGTGATCCCCGAGATCAGGCATATGCAGATCGGTGTCAACTGCAAGCCGGGCAACAACTTTGACGCCTGCCTCATCGCGGATTTTGAAGACTTCGACGCGCTGGAGCGCTACAAAAAAGACCCGCGCCACGTGGCCGTTTCGCAGCTGTGCAAATCCATCCGCGAGTCCAGAGGCGCGGTGGACTTCGAAATATAAAAGCAGAGACGTTGGGCGCTGCCTTCGGCAGCGCCCATTTGCTTTACCTCTCTTCGCGGAAATACGGCAGGCCGAGCGACTGCGGCGGCTGCTTTTCGCGGTTGTTGCGCATGCTGGAGATGACCAGCACAATGACCGTGACGACGTACGGCAGAATCTTGTACAGCTGCGTCGGAATAAACGGGATGACCAGACGCAGGTACAGAATCATCAGAGCGCCGAAGAGCACCGAGCCCCAGATGGCGCCCAGCGGCCGCCACATGCAGAAGATGACGAGCGCGACGGCCAGCCAGCCCACGCCGGACAGGCCCTCGTGGTTCCACACGCAGCCGGCGATGGTCATGATGTAGATCATGCCGCCGATGGCCGAGACGCCGCCGCCGATGATGGTGGCAATGTAGCGCGTGCGGCCGACGTTGATGCCGGCGGCGTCCGCCGTGGCGGGCGACTCGCCCACCGCGCGCAGATACAGTCCCGAGCGCGTCTTATTGAGATACCAGAACATTCCGATCGCCAGCAGCAAACCCAGATAGAAGAAGAAGCTGTGGCCGAACAGGATTTTCCCCACGAACGGGATATTCTGCAGCGCGTGCGGGAAGGGCGAATTCTGGAAGTAGCCCTTGAGCGCGTTGGAGATCGAGATATACCCTCCCTCCTTCACGCGCATGAACTCGCCGATGAACTGGCCCACACCCGTGCCGAAGATGGCCAGCGCCAGGCCCGTGACGTTCTGGTTCGCGCGCAGGGTGATGGTCAAAAAGCTGAAGATGAGAGACGCGAACGCGCCTGCCAAAAACGCAAACAGCAGCGCGATCACGACCGCCAGATACGGATTGGGGCTTGCAACCCACTTTTCATAGTAGAACACGCTGCCAAGACCGATCGCGCCGCCCATGAACATGATGCCCTCGACGCCGAGGTTGAGGTTGCCGGATTTTTCCGTCAGAATCTCGCCCAGCGTGCCGAACAGCAGCGGCGTGCCATAGGTAATGGCGGCGACGATCAGGGCGATAAACAATGCGATAAAGTCTGTCATGCTTTCGTCGCCTCCTTGTCGTGTTTGCTGCCGCGGAAGATGACGCGGTAATTGATGAAGAACTCACAGCCGAGCATGCAGAACAGCAGAATGCCCGTGATGATGTCCGAGATCGAGGCCGGCACGGCAAGCCGGGTCTGCAGCGTCTCAGCGCCTTTGGACAAAATGGCCAGCATCATCGAAATTGCGATCATGGCGAAGGCGTTGAGCTGGCTGAGCCACGCCACGGTGATGGACGTAAAGCCCACGCCGTTTGCCACGCCGTCATAGAGCGTGTTGTTTGCACCCGAGGCCACAATAAAGCCCACAAGGCCGCTGATCGCGCCCGAGAGGAACATGGTGCGCATCATGATGCGGCCCACATTCATGCCCGCGTAGCGCGCGGTGTTGATCGAGTCGCCGATGACGGCGATCTCATAGCCGTGCTTGGTGTAACGCATGTACACGTGGATAAAGACGACCAGCACCAGCACGATGATCCAGCCGCAGTGCACGCCGAGCACCTTCGGCAGGCAGGCACTGGAATCAAACTGCGGGATGATCTGCGAACCGGGGCGGCCCTCCCACGGACCACCCTGCAGCCACCGGACCACGCCGATGACGATGTAGTTCATCATGAGCGTGAAGAGTGTCTCGTTGGTGTTCCATTTCGCCTTGAAGAACGCCGGGATGAGGCCCCACACGCCGCCGGCCAGCGCGCCTGCGAGCGCCATGATGAGCAGCAGCATCCACGACGGCATCTTGCCCGCCCAGTTGAGCGCAAAATAGGTTGCCGCGATGGCGCCGGCCGTGATCTGGCCCTCGGCGCCGATGTTCCAGAAGCGCATCTTGAAGCACGGCGCAATGGCCAGCGCGCAGCCCAGCAGCGGCACGGCGATCTTGATGGTCTGGCGGATGGCGGTGGATTTGCCGAGCGAACCGGAGATGATCGTGCCGTAGGCCGTGACGGGATTCACACCCACGATGCAGATGACAAGTCCGCCCAGAAGGAGCGCCAGCAGAATCGAGCCAAGACGGATGCACCACATCTTCCAGGCTTCCATTCCGTCGCGCTTTGCAAGCCGCATAAGCGGCGTTTTCATTTCGTTATGCATCTGCCCGCTCCTTTCCGCCGACTCTTGTCATGAGCAGGCCGATTTCTTCTTTCGTCGTGGTGCGCGCGTCGACAATGCCGGAGACCTTACCGCCGCACAGCACCAGAATGCGGTCGCACAGCTCGAGCAGCACGTCCAGATCCTCGCCGACGAATACGACGGCGACGCCCTTCATCTTCTGCTCGGTCATGAGGTTGTAGATGGTGTACGAGGTGTTGATGTCAAGTCCGCGCACGGCGTAGGCCGACATCAGGACCGACGGCGCGCTTGCGATCTCGCGGCCGACGAGCACCTTCTGCACGTTGCCGCCGGACATGCGCCGCACGGGGAAGTCGGTGCTCGGCGTGACGACCTCAAGCTCCTTCCAGACCTTGAGCGCCAGCTCATTGGGGTCCTTGCGGTTGACAAAGACGCTCTTGCCCTTTCTCCACGACCGGAGCATCATGTTGCCCGTCATGCCCATCGAGCCCACAAGACCCATGCCCAGCCGGTCCTCGGGCACGAACGCCATCGCCACGCCCGCCTTTTTGATCTGCATGGGCGTCTTTCCGACGAGATTCGACGGCTGCTGCCCCTCGGGCGAGAAGATGATCTCGCCTTCTGCCACGGGGTACAGGCCCGCGATGGCCTCGAGCAGCTCCTTCTGGCCGCTGCCCGCGATACCGGCCACGCCCAGAATTTCGCCGCCCTTTGCCACAAAGCTCACGCCGTCAAGCTTCTTCACGCCCTCTGCGTCGAGGCATGTCACATTCTTGAGTTCCAGCCGGTCGACCGGGTTTTCATACAACGGCCGGTCGATGTTGAGCGTCACGGCACGGCCCACCATCATGTCGGTCAGCGCCTGCGGGTTTGTCTCGCTGGTCTTGACGGTGCCGATGTACTTGCCCTTCCGCAGCACCGTCACATTGTCGCTGAGCGCCATGACCTCGTGCAGCTTGTGCGTAATGATGACGATCGCCTTACCGTCGTCGCGCATGTTGCGCAGCACATCAAAGAGCTTTTCTGTCTCCTGCGGGGTCAGAACGGCGGTCGGCTCGTCCAGTATCAGGATATCCGCGCCGCGGTAGAGCATCTTGACGATCTCGACCGTCTGCTTCTGCGAGACGGACATGTCGTAGATCTTCTGGGTGGGGTCGATGTCAAAGCCGTAGCGCCGGCAGATCTGGCGGACCTTCTCATTCGCGGCCTCGATGTCGAGCTTTCCCTTATCGTCGAGGCCCAGGATGATGTTCTGCGCGGCAGTGAACACGTCGACCAGCTTGTAGTGCTGGTGGATCATGCCGATCTTGTTGTCGTAGGCGTCTTTGGGCGAGCGGATGGAGACCTGCTTCCCATTGATGAAGATCTCGCCCTCATCGGGGAAATAGATGCCGGCGAGCATGTTCATGAGCGTGGTCTTGCCGCTGCCGTTCTCGCCCAGCAGCGACAGGATCTCGCCGTAGTGGAGCTCGAGATCGATGCCGTCGTTGGCGACAACTTTTCCGAATCGTTTGGTGATGTTCCTCAGTTCGATTGCGCAAACAGTTTCCAAGGCTGTCATCCTTTCTATGCGGGATTAAAAGCATCCCCGGCGCACTTCGCAGCGGGCGGCAGATTCTTTTGTTTATTATACCATATTTGCCACTTTAAGTAAATGAAAAGCGCGCGGGCAGATTTGCAAAAACTGCGGCGGGAAAGTTGTAAAAAATAACAAAGTTTTTGCCTGCCAAAATATTTGTTTGGTTTCTTTGCCGTTCCGCCGGGCCCTGCCGCCCTGTTTCCCATATTACACGCGCAAAAAAGCACGCCTGCCGGCGGCAGGCGTGCTGAGACTGTCGAAAAACTCCAAAGGAGTTTTTCGACGACAGGCCGCGGCCTGCTGCGCGCACGATCTGTCCGCCAAGGGCGGACAGACTGCACACTTGCAGGCCGGAGTGTATCTTTCCCGACGTACACGCCGCCGGGAAAAATGATCTACACGTCTTTCGCGCCTGCGGGCGCGAAACTCTGCGAGGCTTTTTCGACACGTGAGCACGCCTGCCGCCGGCAGGCGTGCTGTGTCTATACTGCTCAGAACAGGTTCTTCTCGTCTTCCTTGCTGAAGAAGTGCATCAGCTCGGGGCGGAAGGAATACTTGACCGGCTTGCGGCTGCCGTGGACGGCGTTGAGGTCGATATCCGTGGTCGGGACGACGATGACGACGTCCTTGCCGTTGGAATTGACGTGCAGGTGCAGCTCGCTGCCCATCAGCTCGGAGACGTCGACGGTGGCGGCGATGCCGTCCTCGTCGAGATGGATGTGCACCGGGCGGACGCCGACGGTGATGTCGGTGGGCACGCTCTCGCGCTGCTTGAGTGCTTCCTGCTTGTCGGCGGGCAGCTCAAAGTCGACGCCCTGCACGGTGGCAACGTACTTGTCGCCCTTCTTCGTCAGCGTCGCGTCGAAGAAGTTCATCTGCGGCGTGCCGATGAAACCGGCGACGAACAGGTTTGCCGGATGGTTGAAAACCTCCTGCGGGGTGCCGATCTGCTGGATAAAGCCGTCGCGCATGATGACGATACGGTCGCCCAGCGTCATGGCCTCGACCTGGTCGTGGGTGACGTAGATAAAGGTGGTGTCGATCTTCTCACGCAGCTTGATGATCTCGGCGCGCATCTGGTTACGGAGCTTTGCGTCGAGGTTCGACAGCGGCTCGTCCATCAAAAAGACCTTCGGGTTACGCACGATGGCGCGGCCGATGGCAACACGCTGGCGCTGGCCGCCGGAGAGCGCCTTGGGCTTACGGTTGAGGTACTGGGTGATATCGAGGATCTCAGCGGCCTCGCGGACCTTGCGGTCGATCTCGGCCTTGGGGGTCTTCTTCAGCTTCAGCGAGAAGGCCATGTTATCATAAACGGTCATATGCGGGTACAGAGCATAGTTCTGGAAGACCATGGCGATATCGCGGTCCTTGGGCGCGACGTCGTTCATCAGCTTGTCGCCGATCCACAGCTCGCCCTCGGTGATCTCCTCCAGGCCTGCGACCATGCGCAGCGTGGTGGACTTACCGCAGCCGGACGGGCCGACGAGAACGATGAATTCCTTGTCCGCGATTTCGAGGTTGAACTCCTGCACGGCGACGACGCCCTTGTCGGTGATCTGCAGATTCGCCTTTTCCTTGGCGGGCTCATCGTCCTTCTTCTTCTTTTTCTTCTTCTCCTCGCCGCTTACGAACGGGTAGATTTTTTTGACGTTTTTCAGGATCACTTTTGCCATACGATTTGACTCTGCCGTGCGCTGCCTCTGCAATGCGCACGCTCGCAGCCATCGGGCTTGATGGCTGTATTACGGTATGTCTCCACAATACCGCACCGCGAGTCCTGCGGATGTTGACGTTCCTCCTTTTTTTACCGGCAGCAGCCATAAGTGTGGATTGGCATACCCCGGCTAGAATAGCAGCATTATATCATATTCCGGCCGGCATTTCTTCTTGGAATACTCCCCAAAAAAACGTCGAATTTGCTGTGCATTTCGTACAGAAAACTGCCCATTTACTTTTGAAATCCGGGCTGCTACAATGAAATACGGTGATTGATGTGAACATTTACTGCAAACGGCTGCGCCGCGGCGACGATCTGCTGCGCGAAATCGAACGTCTGGCGGCGGAAAACGGCCTGCGCGCGGGCGTGGTGCTCAGCGCCGTGGGCTGCGTCAGCCGCGCGCGCGTGCGCGACGCGTCGGGCGTGGCAGTGCGCGAGATCAACGCGCCGTGTGAGATCGTCTCGCTTATGGGCACGGTGAGCGCGGCCCGCACGCACCTGCATATCTCGCTCAGCAGCGAAGATCTTTCCACGCTCGGCGGGCATCTGCTGCCGGGCTGCATCGTCAACACAACCTGCGAGCTGGTGCTCGCCGGCCTTCCGGGCTGGACGATGGGCACGGAGCAGGATGAACAGACCGGCTACGACGAGATTGTTTTTTCGGAGGACGCGCCGTGAAAAATACGACACTGTGCTATATCGAGCGCGATGGGCAGTATCTGATGCTGCACCGCGTGAAAAAGGAGAACGACGAAAACCGGGACAAATGGATCGGCATCGGCGGCAAGTTTGAAGACAAGGAGAGCCCGGAAGACTGTCTTCTGCGCGAGGTGCTTGAGGAGACGGGCCTTGCGCTCACCCGCTACCGCTACTGCGGCATTGTGACCTTTGTCTCCGACCGCTGGCCCACGGAGTATATGCACCTGTTTCACGCGACAGGCTTTCAGGGCCAGCTCAGGGACTGCGGCGAGGGCGAGCTTGCCTGGATCGGCAAGCACGAGCTCTGCCGCCTGCAGCAGTGGCAGGGCGATAAAATTTTCCTGCGGCTGATGGAGGAAGGCCGCCCGTTTTTCTCGCTGAAGCTGGTCTATGAAGGCGACCGGCTCACCAACGCCGTATTGAACGGAGAAAGGATGGACGACACATGGAAAATCTTCTGATCAGCGCGTGTCTTCTGGGCGTGCGCTGCCGCTATGACGGCGAGAGCTGCCCGAACCTCGCCGTGGAGGCGCTCATGGAGCGCTACGACCTCATCCCCGTCTGCCCCGAGCAGCTGGGCGGGCTTCCCACGCCGCGCACGCCGTCCGAGCGGGTCGATGGCGCGGTGAAGACGAAAACGGGCGAGGACGTGACGCAGGCTTACCTGCGCGGCGCCGAACAGGCGCTGCATCTTGCGAAGCTGTTTTCGTGCAGCAAGGCCGTTCTGAAAGAGCGCAGCCCGAGCTGCGGCAGCGGCGAAATCTACGACGGCACGTTTTCCGGTACGCTCGTGCCCGGCGACGGCGTGACGGCGGAGCTGCTGCGGCACAACGGCGTGGCTGTCTACGGCGAGTCGGAGATCTGGGATCTGCTGGAGTGAGCGGCCGCGCCGCCCGCAAAAACCACGGATGCACACAAAAAGAGGCCTCCACGCGGGGCCTCTTTTTCTGCCTGCGCCGGGGAAGAAAAATTCCGGCTGCGAAATGTGCCGATCTGTGGTATACTGACTGTCAGAAGAAACACGGAAAAGAGGACTTGTTATGCAGCCGAATGAGAAGCAGCCCAACCCGCTCGGCACGGCGCCGGTGGGTGCGCTGCTGCGCAAATTCGCCGTTCCCAGCATCGTGGCGATGCTGGTGGGCGCACTTTACAACATCGTCGACCAGATCTTCATCGGCCACGCCATCGGCGAGCTGGGCAACGCCGCGACGAACGTGGCCTTCCCGCTGAGTACCAGCTGCACGGCGCTTGCGCTGCTGTTCGGCATCGGCGCGGCGTCGGCCTTCAATCTTTCGATGGGCCGCGGCGAGAAGAAAAAGGCGCTGCACTATCTGGCCAACGCGGCCGTGCTGCTGTTTTTGAGCGGCGTGGTGCTCGGCGCGCTGACGCTGGTGTTCCTGCGCCCGCTTCTGGTCTTCTTCGGCGCTCCGGCCGGCGTTCTGCCGCTGGCCATGGAGTATGTGGGCGTCACGGCGTGGGGCTTTCCGTTCCTGATTTTTACCACCGGCGGCGCGCATCTGATCCGGGCCGACGGCAGCCCGCGCATGTCCATGCTCTGCAACCTCTCGGGCGCGATCATCAATACCCTTCTCGACCCGCTGCTCATCTTCGGCTTCCGTATGGGCATGCGCGGCGCGGCCATTGCCACGGTCGCGGGCCAGGTCGTCTCCGCCGCGCTGGTGCTGTTGTACCTGTTTCACCTGCGCGCGGGAAAGCTCACGCGCGGGCACCTGCGCCTGCGCAGGCAGTATTTTGGCTACGCCATGAGTCTGGGCCTTGCCCAGTTCTGCAACCAGATGGCGATGATGGTCGTGCAGATCGTGCTCAATAACTCTCTGCGCTACTATGGCGCGCAGTCGGTCTACGGCGAGTCCATTCCGCTGGCCTGCGCGGGTATCATCAATAAGGTGGGCTTCATCTTCTTCTCGCTGTGCGTCGGCATCGCGCAGGGCATGCAGCCCATCGCCAGCTTCAACTACGGTGCGAAGCAGTTTGACCGCGTCAGAAAGGTCATCCGCCTTGCCATGACGGCGGGCCTGATCATCTGCGCCGTGGCCTTCGCCATGTTCCAGCTGCTGCCCCGGCAGATCATCAGCCTCTTCGGCGACGGCTCGGCGATGTATTTCGCCTTTGCCGAGCGGTATTTCCGCATCTACCTGCTGGCGACCTTCGTCAATAACGTCCAGCCCATGTCCTCAACGTTCTTCGCCGCCATCGGCAAGCCCGCCAAGGGGACGTTCCTCGCGCTCACGCGGCAGATCATTTTCCTGCTGCCGCTGATCGTGATTTTCCCGCTGTTTCTCGGCGTGGACGGCATCATGTACGCCGGGCCCGTGGCGGACTTCCTCGCCGCGGCCATTGCGGCGGTCATGCTGCTGCGCGAGCTGCGGAAAATGGGAAGGCAGGACGGGGCCGCGTAACGCCTCCCGCCCGGCAGCAGCACAAACAGATCAAAAAGGAGCGTATTATGTTTCAGCTTCGCCTTATCTGCATGGGAAAACTGAAGGAACAATTCTACCTCTCGGCCGCCGGCGAATATGCCAAGCGCCTGCGCGCATTCTGCGACTTCGCGCTCATCGAGCTGCCCGAATGCCGCCTGCCTGAGGCCCCCAATCCCACGCAGATCGCGCAGGGATTGTCGGAAGAGGCCGCGCGCATCCGCGCAAAGATCCCAAAGGGCAGCTTTTTCTGCGTGTTTGCGCCCGAGGGAAAGCAGCTCAGCTCGCCGGAGCTTGCAGGCACGCTCGGAGGCGTCAAATCCTCGGGCAAAAGCTGCGCCTGCTTTTTAATCGGTTCGTCGTTCGGCGTGGACGCGGGGCTGAAGGCTCAGGCGGATTTGCTGCTTTCCATGAGCACGATGACCTTTCCGCACCATCTGGCGCGCGTCATGGCGCTTGAGCAGCTCTACCGGGCCGAGTCCATCCAGGCGGGCACAAAATACCATAAATAGACGTTGCAGGAGGTAAATCATGTTCAAAACCAAGGATGAAATGAACGCGCAGCATCGCGCAAACGTGCGCGGCGGCGACGGCGCACCGGAATTTCGCTACCTGTTTTCCCCGGAGGAGATGGGCGGCCGTGCAGAGCTTCTGGGCGTGATCACGCTCGCGCCGGGCGATTCGATCGGCACGCATCCGCATGAGACGAACGCCGAGGCATATTACATCATCTCCGGCGAAGCCACGGTTACGGAAAACGGCGAGGCGCGCACGTTAAGGCCCGGCGACGCGGAATTCTGCGCCGGCGGCAGCACCCACTCCATCGCCAACCACACAGACGCGCCCGTGCAGTTTCTGGCGCTCATCGTGCCGAACCGGTGACGGCGCGGCACGAAAAAGCGCTGGCAGCACCGCGCGCAGTCTGTACGACGCGCTGGGCTTTACGGCGGTCTATCGCAGCGACGATGCGGCAAAAAATCCCCGCCGGCAGGCCAATGTCACCAGGTTGGTGGCATGGCCTGCCGGCGGGGATTCGTTTTTCTTACAGCGCGTCAAAGCGCCTTGCGCCTCTTGTCATGATCCATCTTCCGCTGAGCACGGTGAGCAGCGCCAGCACGGCCGACCAAATGAGCAGATACGCCTGCGCCGGAATGTACCCGTCGAGAAGCAAAAACCACAGCAGTCCCATCGCCAGCAGCACGGCCCAGCCAAGGAGCATCGTGAACAGCACCGACATCGACTGCTTCACAGCCTGCGTCTCGTTGATCCAGCCAAGGCCGGGATGGCGCAGGTTCTCAACCAGTCCCAGATTGTTCATGAACACGGCCAGCAGCACGCACGTCAGGCTCATGCAGGCCCAGACGAGGCCGTCCTGCACCACAAGCGCCAGCGCAGCCAGCAGCAGCACCATGACCGGCAGCATGAGCACCAGGCCCATGCGCAGCTTCGCGCGCAGCACCTGCTCGCTCGAGACCGGCATGGTGCGGATGATCCAGAGGGTATTGCCCTCCAACGCGACCGACGGCGCGGTAAACAGCGTCATGCTCACGAGCGCGCCGACGACAAGCGCGCCGATCACGCCCAGCGTTTGCGCCGGAAAGCCCAGCGCGCTCACGAGCATCCGCGCGTCAGCCTGCTTGATGACGAGAAACACCGCCGCGACCAGCATGAACACAAGCCCCAGCCCGCAGTTCATCATATACACCGGGCACGCACCCAGACGGCGGAACTCGCGCTGCAGCAGCGCCGCGTTCTGCGAGGCGCGCTTCATCGCCTTGCGCTCATAGCGGATTCTGGCAAAGCCGCGCTTCGTCGTCACGATGCGGATGAACGCGCGCGAGAGCAGCCAGTACGCCAGCACGAACGGCACCGTGGTGACGAGCAGCGCATACACAAGCTGCAGCGCGCTGCCGCCCGCCATGGCGCTGCCCATCCAGTACAGCGGCGCGACAGCCGCGAGCTTGCCCGCGATGACGGCGCCGTTGGCCGCCAGCTGCATCACATACTGGTTGATGCGCATACAGAAGACCATGTACACGGCGAAAAACGCCAGCGAGAAGACCATCGAAAACAGCGACTTGTGGCGGATGCGGGCCGTGAGAAGCGAGAGCAGCCACGCAAACAGGCACGACACAGCCAGGGAAAACAGCGGCAGTGTCACGATCAGCAGCACGAACGAGACCGCGCCCAGCGCCGTGAAGCCCACCTCCATGCTCCATGCCAGCGCCGCAGGCACCGCAACGACGAGCTCAAAGACGAAGTCGTAGGCGAGCAGAATCACCATCCGGCTCAAAAGGATATCGCCGGGCCGGATGGGCATGGCCAGAAGCAGTTCGTTGTCCTTCGCCTCAAACAGCTGCGACTTTGCCAGAAAGATGCTGCCAATGAACATGAGCGCGAAGGCCATGATGGCGTACATCGCGAAATACAGCCAGCCAAGTCCGGCCGGTGCGAACGCCGCGGCCAGCTGCGAAAACTGCATATAGAACAGGAAGCCAAACACAACCACGCAGTAGAGCATCAGAAGCGCGAACAGAACCGGCGTCGCGCTCTTTTTCTTCTGCGCGGCCTTCGCGCCGTTGCGCTGGCGGTTCATCATCCCGGCCAGCTGGGCGCGGAGCTGGATGCGGATGAGCGTCTTAAGCATTTGCCTCACCCTCCAGTTCCAGGAACACCTCTTCCAGCGACTGGTCGCCGCGCACGTCGTCCATCGTGCCGGACGCGACGAGCCGTCCGTTTTTGATGATGGCCACCTTGTCGCAGAGCTTTTCCGCCACCTCCAGCACGTGCGTCGAGAAGAAGATCGCGCCGCCGCGGTCACAGTGCTGGCGCATGATGGTCTTGAGCTGGTGCGCGGCCGTGGGGTCAAGACCCACGAACGGCTCGTCCATCATGATGAGCTTCGGCTCGTGGATGAGCGCTGCGATGACGGCCAGCTTCTGCTTCATGCCGTGCGAGTAGGCCGACACCGGCTGCGCCAGATCGGCCGTCAGATCAAACATGTCGGCGTAGTGCAGAATGCGCGACTCGCGCTCTGCGGCCGACACGCCGTAGACGTCCGCCACAAAATTCAGATACTTCACGCCCGAGAGAAATTCGTACAGGTCGGGGTTGTCGGGGATGTAGGCCAGCATCTGCTTGCAGGCGATGGGCTCGTCCGTGATCGATTTGCCGCCGATGCGGATGCTGCCGGAATCGAACTGCAGAATGCCGCAGCACGATTTGAGCGTCGTGGTCTTGCCCGCGCCGTTGTGTCCGATGAAGCCATAGACCTCGCCGGGGCGGATATGCAGGGAAAGATCGTCCACGGCCTTCTTGTCGCCGTAGGTTTTTGTCAGATGTTCAATGTTCAGCATAGTCATACCTCCTGTACTTGTGCGGATGACAGTTAGACGCATCTGCTATAAAAAGGTTCCTCTTTATCATACCTTCGGCGCTTCAGTTTGTACAGAAAAATATTTTAGCACTCTCTTTCTTTGAGTGCCAAAGTTTACAATTCGTTCATGGAAACAGGTATTTTTGTTCATAAGCGGGCAGTATATTGATACCTATAAAGAAGATGAGCGGCAGCAAAGCCGCCCACAGCCAAATGAATTGATATAATTGGAGGTCATTATCATGTTAGTACCGTATACCCGCAGAAATTCCGTTTCCACCTATAATCCGTTCCACGACTTTGACGAGCTGGAGCGCGCGTTCTTCTCCGACCGTTCGCTCGGTGAATTCAAGACCGACATCCGCGACAACGGCGACAGCTTCGTGCTCGAGGCCGACCTGCCCGGCTTCAACAAGGACGACATCCACGTCGATCTGTCCGACAATTCGCTGACCATCACGGCCGAGCGCCACTCCGACTACGAGCAGAAGGACAAGAAGGGCAACTACGTCCGCTGCGAGCGTTCGTATGGCTCGTACACGCGCAGCTTCAGTACCGACGGCATCGACACGGCCAATATCAAGGCCGCCTACACCGACGGCGTTCTGCGCCTGACGCTGCCGAAGCAGCAGCAGATCCTGCCTTCCAGCCGCCGTCTTGAGATCGAGTAATCCGGCTGCAAAAAGGAGCGCTGCGAAGCGCTCCTTTTTCTTTTGCCTGCCGGCCTTGCGCAGCCCAAAAAAGGCAAAAAAACGCCTGTCCATCCGGACAGGCGTTTCAGCGTGTCGAAAAAGCCTCGCAGAGTTTCGCGCCCGCAGGCGCGAAATAATGTAAACCAAATCACGACTGTGCTCAGTCGTGATTTGGAGAGGA
>SFHJ01000059.1 GCA_004555655.1 Clostridiales bacterium | reverse complement strand
GCCAGCGTGACCAGCGCCTGCTGGTCGGGTTCGATGCAGGTTACTTTCATTTCTTCGCACTCGTTCATTTTCTGTCGCTCCCCTCATCGTGTCGCTTGTAAATTTCACACGCACGCCACGCATCGCAGCAGTAGCGGCGGTAGTGCTCGTTTCGTTGGTCGCTGTTGGCGAAGCGGGCTTTCCCGCACTCGCCCACAATGTAGTATTGCAGCCGGTAGCAGCTGCGGCATTTGAACAGCGGACACTTGGCCCGCAGGCCGTCGCGCGGCGCGCCGCGGATGGGCTGTTCGCAGTTGCAAGATTCGCCGATGTCCAGAAGTCTGCCGCATACGTTACAGATGCGAATATCTCTGGTCGATCTCATGGGTGCCCCTCCCTTCAAAAGCGTCAGCGCTGACGCGTTTACCTAAATTCTTCGGGCAGCTCGCTGTCGTCTACCCGTGTGAAGTCGCTAAAATCCATCTTCTGCTGCGCCTGCGCCACCTTTGGGCCGTCGATGTATCGGCGGGGTATCCACAAAAGCCGCTGCGTTTTGCCGTCTATCCACTTGGGCCGGGTGGCGCTGGTGGCCGTGGTGGTTTCGGCGGTCAGGATACCGTCCTCGCGCATCTGCTTGTACAGCATCTTGGCCGTCAGCGGGAACGCCTGCCCCTGATCGTTGCACAGCTTGGCCACGGCGCGGTAGGCGACGTTGGGCATAAGATAGTAAAATTCGCCGTCCATGTAGCCGATCATGTCCCGCGGGCCGGTGCCGGACGGCGTGCCCTCCGCCGATGGCATGGTGATGTCCTTGATGCCCACGCTCTTGGCTATCAGCAGCTCGGAAATGGTCGAAAGAAATATCTTGCTGGGCCGGTCTTCCTTCATTTCGGCAGCCTGCCGCGCGCTGTTGTCCGTCACAACGCCCCATGCGTGGGTGTACGCCTTGCGGGCTTCGTCGTCCGTCAGCGCGCCAACGTCGCGCAGGTAGTACAGCATGCACTCATAGCCCACCATCATGTGGGCGATGGCTTCCGCCGTGCGTCCGTGCTGGCCCTTCGTGCGTTCCAGCGCTTCCGCGCGGCTGCGGATAAATGCGTCATGCAGCATTTGCGGCAGCTTCTCCACCTGCTTGGACAGCCACACGATGTAGCCGCGCATGGATTTCTGCAAATAACCCAGCCGCGCCAGTTCCTGCATGGCCGTCAGCGATTCGTTGGCGGGCACGTCGCCCTTGCCGACGTTGACGACATAAAAGCGCGCCATGCCGCTCTCGCCGACGCCCGGCGTGTCCTCTCCGCTGATGATCGCCACGCCGCGCGGCGGCATGGCTTCCTGAAGGGTCAAGTCTGCTTTCATGCGTCCCCTTTCTGCGCCGTCGCCAAAGGCGCGCGCCAGACTTTGCGCCGTGGCCTCCATCTTCTTGCGCTCTTGCAGGCTGGTGACGGGGTGGTAGTCGTCCACCACGATGGGCGCGTCCTTCAGCAGAAACGCCTTCTTGCGGATGAAGTTCGCCGTATCGTTGAAGGATGCGGGCAAGCTCTTGCCGGTGAAGTTCCCAAAATGGGAAAGCGCCAGCGCCAGCGCGGTGCTTTTGCGCGTGCCGGTGCCACCCAGCAGGAACAGCGCGTAGGCCGGGGCGATGCCGGTTGCGGCCAGAAACTCGCGCAGCGGCGCAAGAAAGATTGTCCCCAGCAGGGGAATGGCCACATGCTCGGCGATGACGTTGCCGATGGTCAGCGTCACTTCCGCGCCGTCCAGATAGGTCAGCTTGTCCCATCCTTCCGCGCCGCTGCCGTCCAGACGGTAGTCGTTCAGGCCGCTGCCCAAATCCACGGTCACGTTGTCCACGCCGATGGCCCCACCCTGATACAAATACGCCCACTTGCCGCCGATCTGCCGCCAGCCGGTGTGGCTGTATTCGGTGATTCGCTTGGCCGTCATGCGGCCCACCTCGCTGATCGCGTACCTGATCTTGTCTTTCACCGTGTTGCCCGGCATGATGCTGGCGGCAAAGTCCCACTTTTCGGCCACCCAGTTCATGCCGGAAAACTGCGCTGCCTTGATCTGCACGCGGGGCAGCGGCGCGCCCAGCGCGTCCCAGCCGTCAATCACCATGATTTTGTTCACATTCACGCCGTCGTCCTGCGCCACCACAGCGCGGGGGACGGCCACGAAATTGGCCAGCGGCTTGGGGCCGTCCGCGGTTTCTTGGCAGATGCGCCCGTTGCTCACACAGTAGCCGTACACCTTGCTGTAATACTCGGCGGCAGCGTCGCGCTGCGCGATGGCGTCCGCCTCAAAGGCTTCGGCGGTCTGCATCAGCTTTTCAAGTGCAGCCCGTCCGGCGCTCTCGCCCAGTAGCTCGAAGAAGTCCGAAGCGTCGCCCTTCGGCGGCAGCTTTTCGCAGCCCTTGGACAGGTCGATGATATGCACGGCCTTGGCCACCTTCACGGCAGCCTGCGCCACGCTCTTGGCGTGATCGCGCCCCACGTCGTCATTGTCGGGGATGATGTAAAGGTCTGCGCCCTTCAGGGATGGCGTATAATCGCCGACGTGCCACTTACCCGCACCCATGGGGTTGGTCGTGGCCACATAGCCCAGCTTGGCCATGTTGTCGCAGTCCTTTTCGCCTTCGCAAACGAACACGGGCCTGCCGTCCTTGATCGCCTTCAGCACTTCCGGCAGCCGGTACAGCACCAGCCGCGCGCCGTCCTTCGTCCACTTGTAGCCGCTGGGGTCGGTCGGGTCGGGCTGCCGCAGGCTGAACGTCTTGTCGCCGTCCGG
>SFHJ01000040.1 GCA_004555655.1 Clostridiales bacterium | reverse complement strand
GAGCGGTTCGATTGTTTTTTAAAATTTGGATACAAACTAACAATATTATACAATGCTTTGAATCAAACTGCAACTTGCATTCATGTGAGGAGCGGCTTGATCCCGTTTATCGCCAATCTTTGTGGGAACGGATGATGCAGATTCTCTCATGCTCTGGGTACGGCAGCCAGAGCCGGACTATCTTGCCAAGCGGTTGGATAGCCCTGATACCATGGAAATTGTGCAATATCAGGCCATGACCGAGAAGATGAATCTGTGCGGCGTGGCCGATCTGATCAATTTGACCTTCTGTTCCCAGCAGGCGACGGTCATCATTGATTTTTCAGATATGGAAGCGGTTGACCGAGAGCATTACATGAGTGTGCGTTGGAGTTTTCCAACAGTCGGGGCAATGTCCGGCAGACGGCTATGAACATCCTGCAGAGGTTTCTGCGGTCAGTCTGTTTGCCGCCATCCCCAGCGGCTGTATGAGCTGTGCGTGTCCTTGCAGTCCGCATTCTCATCCGGACTCACCAGATATGGGACGAGTTTCGCGTAAGTGGTGGTGGAGATTGTGAATGAACTGGGCGCTGTTGAGAGTCTGGCAGACTTCATCTTTTTCCTGTTTGATGCCCAATGTGCCTCCAACGCAAGAGGATCTGTCATACGTCGTGCATTTCCGCAAGACTTGCCAGCGGTATCAGATCGACTTCGCGAAGGCCGATCAGGATGAGCGCAATTTTGTGATTCATATGGCGGAAAAAACTTTTTTCCAGAAGCGTGCGTGATGTCGATTGCGGGTTTTGCGTTCTTCAAAGCAATGCGTTCATTGATTGTGTAGTGGAACGACAAAAAAGAAGCCATCCTTCCGGATGGCTTCTTTTTTTGACGGCCGGTATGCCAGAGCGAACCCATCGGGTTTGGCCGCACCGGCTGTGCAACGCGGTACAGACGCCAGCGGAAGGCATCAGAAAGCCGGGACCCGGGATGCGGCCCCAAGCCCCGGCTGACGCCGGCCGTTATGCTCCGATGTGGCGCCGGATGGCCTGAAAGGACTGCTCGCTGATGACGTGCTCAATACGACAGGCGTCCTCGGCGGCAGTTTTCTCGTCCACGCCCAGACGCACCAAAAGATCTGTCAGCACCGTATGGCGCTCGTAGATCTTTGCCGCGATTTCGCGCCCCGACGCAGTCAGGCTGAGATAGCCGTCGTCATCCGATACCACATAGCCGCCCTGCTTCAAAAGCCCCATGGCCCGGCTGACGCTGGGCTTGGAATAACCCATGTATTCGCCCACGTCGATCGCGCGGACATAACGGCTCTTCTGTGACAGGATGTAGATCGTCTCCAGATACATTTCGCCGGATTCCTGCAGACGCACACAAACGCCTCCTCTGCGTAACGTGCCTTTAGAATATCACAAAATCTGCTGCCATGCAAGTGTACGCGCGGCTACTCCGGCAGAGGATGAGGAGCTGCAAAAAAAGAAAAATTTCCCTTGACAAATGCAGGCGGTGACGCTATGATATTGACGGTTAGCGAATGCTAACTTTTAACTGGCGCTTCGGTTAGCGTATGCTAATCAAAAATAAGACGACAAGAAGGTGCGAAAATGATGCCGCTTACAGTTGCAGACGCCGGAGAGGAATATGTGGTCAAACGGATCGGCGGAAAGCCGGAGGTCAAACAGCATCTGGAAAACCTGGGTTTCGTGGTCGGCGCGGGCGTGTCGGTCATCAATACCATCGCGGGCAACGTCATCGTCAAGGTGAGGGAGTCGCGCGTGGCAATCAGTCAGGAGATGGCGCAGAAAATCATGATCTGACATTCTGCGTGCTATTTTGCAGGAATAAAGGAGGAAGAGGCATGAAAACGCTTCGGCAGGCAAAGATCGGTGAGACGGTCAAGGTGGTAAAGCTCCATGGCGAGGGCGCGGTCAAGCGCCGCATCATGGACATGGGCATCACGCGCGGTGTGGAGGTCTACATCCGCAGGGTGGCGCCGCTGGGTGACCCTGTGGAGGTCACGGTTCGCGGCTATGAGCTGTCCATCCGCAAGGCGGACGCGGACATGATCGAGGTGGAATAGACACGTGCAAGCGGGGCTGGGAGCCCAAATTTGTTTGACTATTGGTTAGCTAATGCTAACGGAAGGAGAGTTACGTATGGAACTGAGAATTGCACTTGCGGGCAACCCGAACAGCGGCAAGACGACGCTGTTCAACGCGCTGACCGGCTCCAACCAGTTTGTCGGCAACTGGCCGGGCGTGACGGTGGAGAAAAAAGAGGGTAAGCTGAAAAAGCACACAGACGTCACCATCACGGACCTGCCCGGTATCTACTCGCTCTCGCCCTACACGCTGGAAGAGGTGGTCGCGCGAAACTATCTGGTAAACGAGCGCCCGAACGCCATTTTGAACATCATTGACGGCACCAATCTCGAGCGCAACCTGTATCTGACGACGCAGCTGACCGAGCTTGGCATCCCCGTGGTCGTGGCCATCAACATGATGGACGTAGTGCGCAAAAACGGCGACAGGATCAATACGCAGGAACTGGCCAGGGCGCTGGGCTGTGCAGTTGTGGAGATCTCGGCGCTGAAGGGCGACGGCGTTATGGACGCGGCTGAGGCAGCAATCGACGCCGCGAAAAACGCAAAGACCGTGCCGATGCACACATTCTCCGGCCCGGTGGAGCACGCCATCGCGCACATCGAAGAGGCGGCTGTCCACACCATGCCGGACGAGCAGCAGCGCTGGTACGCCATCAAGATTTTTGAGCGCGACGACAAGGTGCTCGGGCAGATGAAGCTGGACAGCGAGCTTGCCGCTCACATCGAGACGGACATCAAGGCCGCTGAAGAGGAACTGGATGACGACGCCGCATCCATCATCACAAACGAGCGCTACGTCTACATCGGCGAGGTCATCAAGCGCTGCTGCAAGAAGCATTCGGCCGGGAAGCTCTCCTCATCCGACAAGATCGACAGGATCGTCACAAACCGCTGGCTGGGCCTGCCCATCTTCGCGGCGGTCATGTTCCTGGTGTACTATATCTCCATGGTGACGATCGGCACCGCGGCTACCGACTGGGCCAACGACGGCCTGTTCGGCGACGGCTGGTACCTGTTTGGCATCGGCTCGTCCGCCTACGCCGAGGTGAACGACGACAATACCGCCGCCATGCAGGCAGCCGGCGCGTTCGCGCAGATTGACACAGAGGCGGAGAACTTTGACGCGGCCGCCGCTCTGGCGGAGCTGAAGGCACTCCGGCCCGCGGCCGCTTCCGCGGCGGTGGATGTGGAGGACGAGCAGACGCTGGCCGTCAACACCATGACCGCGTACTATGATGCCATTCCCGACGGTGCGGACGAAGAAAGCACCGTCCCCATGACCTACGTGGACGCGGTCGATTATTTTGAGGAGAACGGCTTTGACGGGCCCGATCCCGCCGCTTACGGCGTGTGGGTGCCCGGTATTCCGGCTCTGGTGGAACGCCTGCTGGAGAAGCTGAACGCGGCTGACTGGCTCAGCGGCCTGATTCTGGATGGCATCGTGGCCGGCGTCGGCGCGGTGCTTGGCTTCGTGCCGCAGATGCTGGTTTTGTTCCTGCTGCTGGCGTTTCTGGAGGCCTGCGGCTACATGGCCCGAATCGCGTTCGTGCTCGACCGCGTGTTCCGCAAGTTTGGTCTCAGCGGCAAATCGTTTATCCCCATGCTCATCGGCACCGGCTGCGGCGTGCCGGGTATCATGGCCTCGCGCACCATTGAAAATGAGCGCGACAGGCGCATGACCATCATGACGACCACGTTTATCCCCTGCGGAGCGAAGGTGCCGTTTATCGCCATGATTGCGGGCGCGATCTTCGGCGGCAGTGCGTGGGTGGCGACCTCTGCGTACTTCATCGGCATGGCCGCCATCATCATTTCCGGCATCATGCTGAAAAAGACAAAACCTTTTGCGGGCGAGCCGGCTCCGTTCGTCATGGAACTGCCGGCATATCACTGGCCCACGGTCGGAAATGTGCTGCGCAGCATGTGGGAGCGCGGCTGGAGCTTCATTAAAAAGGCCGGCACCATCATCCTGCTCTCCACCATCTTTGTGTGGTTTACCACCTACTTCGGCTTTGTGGACGGCACGTTCCGGATGCTGGCCGAGGAGGAGCTCGACAGCTCGATCCTCGCTGCTATCGGCGGCGTGATTGCGTGGATCTTCATGCCCCTCGGCTGGGGCAGCTGGCAGGCGGCCGTGGCCACCATCACCGGCCTTGTTGCCAAGGAGAACATCGTCGGCACCATGGGTATCCTCTATGGCGGCGGCAATGGCACGGTGTATCAGAATCTGGGTCTGGCCTTTACCGGGATCACGGGCTATTCTTTCCTGGTGTTCAACCTGCTGTGCGCGCCCTGCTTTGCGGCCATCGGCGCGATCAAGCGCGAGATGAACAACGCCAGGTGGACGTGGCTTGCGATCGGCTATCAGTGCTGCTTTGCATACGCCATCGCCCTGATGATCAACCAGTTCGGCAGCGCCTTCACCGGCAGACTGAACATCATCGGCCTGATTTTTGCCCTGGCTGTTCTGGCACTAATCGTCTACATGCTCTTCAAACCCTATAAAGAGGCCACAAAGCGCGCCGGAAAAGCGGGCAAGGTCTGAAAACGGAAACGGCAATCGTCAAAGGAGTGAACTGCCATGTTGCAATGGATACAGACAAATCTTGGAACAATGCTGATCTGCGCGGTGTTAATTGTGATCGTTGCTTGGATCGTGCGCAGCCTTGTCCGGCAGAAAAGACAGGGCAAGTCCGCCTGCGGCTGCAACTGCGCACACTGCGCCATGCACGGCGCATGCCACCGGCAGAAATAAACAGGGCGGGCCGGGAGGCGCAAAGCAATTTGCGTCTGCCGGCCCGCGGATACCGCGCGCAGAAAGGTGCATTTTTTTGCATCTAAGTTGGTAAAAGCTAACTATAAAAACGCGCAGAAAGAGTATGCTATGTGCGCGGGGCTCAAATTGCCAGCAGCCATACAGGCACCATGGCCGCCCGGCAGGGATTTTGGAAGCGCACGCGCCGAAGGGAGAAAAACGATGACGGATGAGATGATTGTGCGCCATTGCGCGCCGACGCTGGCAGGCATAAAACGAGGAACGGATGAGTACCTGGAAAACTGCACCGGGCTGCGGCTGCGTCGGGCCTGGTGCGGCCCATGCGGCCGGTATTGTTCTGGCAGCTCTGCCTGCAAGGCCTGAGAGGCTGTTCCTGACAAAAGAAATCCCCGGCGGGTCACTTCAGTCTGGCCCGCCGGGGAAAATATTGGCGTTACGCATCAGGAATCTCAGACAGCAGGGCCTGATAGGGTGCGAAGCTGAGCTTCGGGCGCGGGTCAAACCGCAGGTAGACCTCGATAAATCTGCCGTCGGGCAGGCAGCGCGCCTTGCGCTGCTCAACAAGGTCGGCGATGATCTCGCTCTGCGAGACGTAGGCTTCGATGCCGGTATCGACCACGCGCTCGACGGCCGGGTCGACGGCCAGCACCAGATTGGCGCGCAGCGCCGTATTGCGGCCCGCGATGAGCGCGTCCTCAGGGTCGAGATCGGCCCAGACGGAGTACTGCGCCACGCTCCTGACGGGGTAGGGGTCTGCCCAGTCGACACAGAACGCGTCGCCGGACTGCGGCGCGTCATATGCGCCCATCATATAAGCGGCGATGTGATCGATGTGCTCATGGTAGTGGTTCGGCACGAGCACGCGCGTGGCGCGCAGGCTGCGCAGCAGCGTGATGCACCGGCGGAAATGGCCCTCGCGCGCAGGCGCAATATTCCAGCCCAGATACTGCAGGGCGCTGAAATCCGAAAAGCCGAGGAAGGTGATCCGCTCGCGCGGGATGCCGAAGGCTTCGTAGCAGTTGAGCGTCTCGCGCCGGCGCTTTTCCACGATGATGTCGCGCTCTTCGGGTGTGCTGTAGCCCGCGTTGCCGCTGCAGACAATGACGATGTAGACCTCTGCGCCGTCTTCGATCGCGGCGCGCATGGCATAGCCTGCGCCAAGAATTGCGTCGTCGTCATGCGGACTGTAGACGACAAGGCGTTCATTTTTGCCGTCCCAGCCGGGGAAGAGCGCGGACAGGCCGGGCGAGACGGCGCGGGTGTTGGTATCGATGTAACTGAATCTTCGCATATGTGCCTCCTGTTTCAGACATGGGTGGATGCGTTTGTAGATACAGTATACCACCGCTGCAGAAATTTGTCGAGCGGGTCATAAGGGCGCTCACTGGATATGCGCGTGGTTGTTGATGTGGTCGATGCAGTAGCAGTAGTAGCCGTTGCACTTCGAGCAGTATCGGAATTCGAGGTTGGGATAGTCGGTGTCAGTGCGGCCGCAGACGGTGCACTTGTGCCGGTAGGGCTTTTCGCCGGACTTGGAATGGTAGCCGCTTGCCCAGTTGGGGTTGGGCCGGGCATGGGTTTTCGGCTGCTTCGGGCGGCGGTAACGCATCGAGGCGGGCAGAAGATTCTTCACGTCGCCGCCGAAGAACAGGAAATAATTGAGCAGCGGCACCAGCGGGTAGAGCCAGAAGAAGGTGAGAAAACCAAAGCGCAGAAGGTAAGTGATGACGTCCCAGGCTGCAAAGCCCAGATACACCCAGGCCAGCCACTTCATCTTGAGCGGCAGGATGAACATGAGGCGCACGGTGGCCTCGGGCGCGATGGTGGCGACGGCGAGGAACAAACTCAGGTTCATCGCGCCCGCTGTGGCCGGATAGCCCAGCAGCAGCGCGGCGATATCCGTCAGCACGATGCCGGTGAGATAGTAGAGGTTGAAGCGCAGAGTGCCCCAGTACTGCTCAAGAATCCGGCCGAACTGGTAGTAGCAGAACATCGCCACGACGGCCAAAAACAGATACATCCCCGCGCTGTCACACAGATAGGTAAAGATATAAGTGAAAAGCCGCCAGATCTGGCCGCGCAGGATGGCGCTGCGGCTGAAGCACAGCCACGAATAGACCACATTGCTGGGGTCGATCATCGACAGAAAGTATACGATCACGTTGCCGATGGCGATGACGAGCATCAAATTGGGAAGCCCCTTGTCGCGGTTGCGCAGACAGAAGCGTTCAAAGCGTTTTCTGAATTCGTTCATGGTTCCATCCTCCTCCAATACCGCCTATCTTACCCGAAAGAAAGCGGAAAGTCTACGAAGAAATTGTTAAATGTATTATACACCTGTCAACGGGCGCAGTAAACCTGCCGGACGGCGCGAAAAAAAGTTTCGTTTTCTGTTGACTTTTTTCGCCGTATCTGTATAATAAATAACGCAAATTGAATAGCCTTATCAAGAGTGGCGGAGGGAACGGCCCGATGAAACCCGGCAACCTGCAGTGGCAAGGTGCCAAATCCGGCGAAGTGATCGAAAGATGAGGGTATATTTTCGTGCGCTTTGTCGAAGACAGAGCGCTTTTTTGTTTGTATTTGAAACCGGAAAGGACAGCAATAAATATGGAAAATGCAAAGAGAATTTTTACTTCCGAGTCTGTAACGCAGGGACATCCGGACAAGCTGTGCGACCAGATCTCCGACAGCGTGCTCGACGCGATTCTGGCGCAGGACCCCACGGCGCGTGTGGCGTGTGAGTGCGCGGCCACGACGGGCCTTGTGGTGGTCATGGGCGAGATCTCGACCACGGCCAACGTGGATATCGCGGGCATTGCGCGCGAAACCATCTGCTCGATCGGCTACGACAGCGCCGAGGCGGGCTTCGACGGCCACAGCTGTGCGGTCATGACCGCCATCGACAAGCAGTCGCCCGATATCGCCATGGGCGTGAACAACTCCTACGACGAAGATGGCCAGACCGGCGCAGGCGATCAGGGCATGATGTTCGGCTTCGCCTGTGATGAGACCAAAGAACTGATGCCTGCGCCCATCTCGTACGCGCACAATCTGACCAAGGCGCTGGCACACGAGCGCGAGTCGGGAAGACTCGGCTGGCTGCGGCCCGACGGCAAGAGCCAGGTCTCCGTGCAGTATGGCACCGACGGCGCGCCTGAGCGCATCGACACCGTGGTCGTCTCGACGCAGCACGCGCCTGAGATCAGCATCGCCGATGTGCGCGAAGCTGTCATTGAGACCGTCATCAAGCCGAACCTGCCGTCGCGTCTGCTCGATAAGAACACGCGCTATTTTGTAAACCCCACCGGACGCTTCGTCATCGGCGGTCCCGTGGGCGACACGGGCCTGACGGGCCGCAAGATCATCGTCGATACCTACGGCGGCTATGCCGCGCATGGCGGCGGCGCGTTCTCGGGCAAGGACCCCACCAAGGTCGACCGCAGCGCGGCATACATGGCCCGCTACATCGCCAAAAACCTCGTGGCGGCGGGTCTTGCAAAAAAGTGCCAGCTCGAGCTGGCCTACGCCATCGGCGTGGCGCAGCCGGTATCGGTATTGGTCGATACGTTCGGCACGGGCAGGCTTCCCGATGAGCAGCTTGCCACGCTTGTCACGCGCTGCTTCGACCTGCGCCCGGCGGCCATCATCCGCCAGCTTGACCTGCGCCGGCCCATCTACCGCCAGACCGCAGCCTACGGCCACTTCGGCCGGCCGGAGCTCGATCTGCCGTGGGAACGGCTCGACCGCGTGGACGAGCTTCTGAAACATGCCTAAATAGATGCCCCGGCATGCACTGCATGCCGGGGTACGTTTATTTTTGGCCGGAGGAGGCGAAATAGACGCCGAGCGCCATGACGGCGAGCGAGGCGAGGAAGCTGACGGAGGGCGCGCCGGCGTGCAGCAGCAGCGAAAGCCCCGCCGATAAAAACGGCGCGCAGGCATAGTAGACGCTGGTTTTCGCCGCGCCTATCGCGCGCTGGGCGTAGATATAAAAGAGGATGCTGAGCCCATAGGCCGCGAAGCCCAGCAGCAGCGCCCAGAGCAAATCGCGTATCTGCGGCAACCGCTCGCCCACGCCAAATGCCAGCGCAAGCGCGCCCAGACCGGAGCCGAAGCCCTTGACGATGACGATCTCAACGGGATCCTTGGCGGACAGCTTTCGCGTGCAGTTATTTTCAAAGCCCCAGCACACGCACGCCAACAGTACGAGAACAGAGCCCGAGGAAAAGCGCAGGCTGTCGGCGCCCTCAAAGCAGAGCAGCATACTGGCCGCGGTGATGAGCCCGATTGCCAGCCACAGGCGCGCGGAGACAGCCTCGCGGAAGAGAAGCAATGCAATCAGGCTTGTGGCGACGATCTCAAAATTGTTCAGCAGACTCACGTTTGCAGCGCTCGCCGCGCGCAGGCCGAACATCATGCACACAGGCGCCGCGATATCAAGCAGCACCATTGCGGCGGTGTACGGCAGGTCTTCTCTTGCCAGCGGCTGCTCTTTGCCGCGCAGGACCGCGCGCGGGTGAACGATACGCACCGCCAGCAGCCCGGCACCCGCGCCGAGGTATAGCAGCGCCGCCAGCATGGCAGAGGAAACGTGCTCCAGCAGCAGCTTGGAAAACGGCGTGCTGAGCGCGTAGAGCGCGGCGGCCAGAAGGGCAAGAAACGGGGCATGGCCGGACTTTAGCTGCATGAAAAGCGCCTCCAATCATATCCCCCCAAGGGGGATATGAAAAGTATAGCACAGACGCTTCTGCACTGCAAGTAAAATGACTGTATCATGCTGCGCGGTTTTTTCAATATTTTCCGCGATGCTTGCAAAATTGCGTCCAATGGGGTATGATACTGCTGAATGTGAAGCTGCAAGAAAAGGAGTGCTTCCGGATGAAAAAGATAGAAATTATGGGCTGCGGCTACATCGGCCTGCCGACGGCCATTACATTTACGCTCGCGGGCTATGAGGTCTGCGGGTTTGATGTCAAAGACACCGTTGTGGAAAGCCTCAACGCGGGAAAAATCCATATCGTCGAGCCCGGCCTGCAGCAGGCAATGGACGAGGCGATGGCGACCGGGCGTCTGCATTTTACGACAAAGCCCGAGACAGCCGACGTGTTCATCATCGCCGTGCAGACGCCGTACCGCGAGACGCAGGAGCACAAGCGCGTGTCGGACATGCGCTTTGTTGAAGCCGCCGCGCGCGAGGTCGGTTCGGTGCTGCGGGCAGGGAACCTGTGCGTGCTCGAGTCCACATCGCCCCCTTACTCCACGCGGCTGGTGGAATCGATCGTGTCCGAGGTCAGCGGGCTTGCGCCGGAGGAATTTATGACCGCGCACTGCCCCGAACGCATCATCCCCGGCCGGATGCTCATTGAGCTGCGCGAAAACGACCGCATCATCGGCGCAACGCGCCCGGAAGCGGCAGAATATGCCAGAGACATCTACAAGAAGGTCGTGACGAAGGGCGAGATCCGCCTGACCGACGATCTGACGGCTGAGATGTGCAAGCTGACGGAGAATACGTTCCGCGACATCAACATCGCCTATGCCAATGAACTCAGCAAGGTCTGCGACCGGCTGGGCATCGATGTGTTCCGGCTCATTGAGCTGGCCAACTGCCACCCGCGTGTGAATGTGCACACGCCCGGCGTGGGCGTGGGCGGACACTGCATCGCAGTCGACCCGTGGTTCATCCACGAGAAGTTTGAGGATATCACGCCGCTCATCTACGAGGCGCGCACCGTCAACGACGGCAAGCCTGCGTGGGTGGCCGAGCGCGTGAGCAAGGATGTGGCTCCCGGCTCGAAGATCGCGGTGCTGGGCATGAGCTTCAAGGCCGATATCGACGACACGCGCGAGAGCCCGTCAGTGCTGTTTGCCAATATCCTGAAGGACATGGGCTACGAGGTCATCGCCTGCGAACCGTTTATTGAAGGTAATGTGGCGGGCTTTGAGAACCACACGCTGGAGCAGGCCATGGCGCTGTGCGATTACGCGGTTGTGACGCTGGGCCACACGCCATTCAAGCAGAATAAAGAGTTGATCGCAACCAAACCGTATTACGACTGCGTTGGGATCATGCGGTAATGTATAAGCTGCGCACCCGGGACGAAAACCGTCCCGGGTGCGCTTTTAGAATACGATGGGCTGGAGCTGTTCGCCGCGCAGGGCGTGATCCACGGTGTCGCGCAATCTGGTGAAATCGGCAACCATCGAGCGCGGCTTCTTTTCCGGCGAATCCTCGCGGAAGGGGACGAAGTAGAAGTGTCGGCGCGTGAGCAGCGCGCCGATATTGGCGGCGTTGGCGGCCAGCGCGTCGTTGCTTGACACGGCGATAACGACCGGGCGCTCATTCCTGAGGTGCGCCTTGACCGCCAGCGTCACCGGCGTGTCGGCAATTCCGGCGGCGAGCTTGGCAAGCGTATTGCCGGTGCAGGGACAGACAATGAGAAGATCGAGCAGCGCCTTCGGCCCCAGCGGCTCGACGTCTGTAAGTGTGTGCAGAACCGGGCGGCCGCAGATATCCTGCAGTTGCGCACGGAACTCTTCCGCCGCGCCGAAGCGGGTATCGGTTTCGTAGCTTGCGGCCGACATGATCGGAATGATCTCGGGATAGGCTTCACGCAGCGCGGCCAGCTGCGCGAGCACGGGCTGGAATGTGCAGAATGAACCGCACATGGCAAAGCCCAGCGTAACGTTGTTCATGGCGCCTCCTTCTGTTCTGCGTGCAAAACGCGGAGAATTTCGTCTTTGATGGCTGTAGCGGCTGCGGCGGGCGCGCATTTGCCCGGCAAGGCCAGCGCGTGCAGGTATTGGAGCTGACCGGGCACGGCCGTGCCCGCTTCCAGCGCGCCTGTGCCGGAGGCAAGGTCGATAAAGACGCAGCCCGGCTGCAGCTGGCGCAGCTGCGCGGCGGAAAAGATGGGCGCGGGCACGGTATTGCACACGCATGTGTACTGATAGAGCCCGCGTGCATAGCGCCCTGTCTCGTCGTCGCGCAGGCCCAGCGCCTGTATGCGCGCGCGGGCGGCGGCGTTTCTGGCGGTTGCGGTGACGTGCGCGCCAAGTGCCTGCAGCTTCAGTGCCAGCAGCGTTCCGATGCGGCCAAAGCCCACAACAAGCACGCGGCTGCCGGAAATGGTGCCGGATGTGTGGTGCAAGGCCAGCTCAATGGCACCCTCGGCAGTCGGCACGGCATTGGCGATGGCAAGCGGTTCTGACGCGGCGTAGTCCACCACGCGCACGGGATACTGCGCCAGCAGCTGCGCTGCCGGAGAGAGCCTTCCGCCAAAGACGTATGTACCGTCCGGGACTGACCCGAGCACCGAGGCGAGCGGCAGATTGCCGGATTCTGTGCGGATATGCGTGGGCGAGGCGAGTGCGGGCATGGGCAGCGCGATGGCCCGCGCGTCCTTCAGCGCCGCGTGCAGCGACGCATGCGTGTCGGAAAGGCCCGGAACCTGACAGCAGCTGACGGCAAAGCCAGCGGCCATGAGCTGCTCAGCAAGATAGCGCTGGCGTGCGTCGCCGCCGATCACGGCAAAAGTTTGTATCATGGCATCCCTTCTTTCTGCTGACCCATCCTATGTCCGGGATGCGGAAAATGCCAACGGCGGAAGGGATAAAAAAAGACCCCGCCGGCGGCGGGGGCTGAGCAGAAGTTTTTATTTTTACCGGCTGTTTCTCTATACTATATATGTGTGTATTTGGTCAGCCGATGAACCACTGGGTCCAGTAGCCGCCGTCCGAGACAAAGCCAACGCCGAGTGTGGTGTATTTGGTCGACAGGATGTTGGCGCGGTGGCCAGAGGAGTTCATCCAGGCGTTTACGACGGCCTCGGGCGTGGAATAGCCCATGGCGATGTTCTCACCCGCAGAGGCATATGTAATGCCAAACTGGCGCATCATGTCAAACGGCGAGCCGTAGGTGGGACTGGTGTGGTCAAAATAGCGGTTGTCGTGCATGTCCTGCGATTTCACGCGTGCAAAGCGGCAGAGCCCGGCATCGAGCGAGAGCGGCTGCAGGCCATTCCGGGCGCGCTGGACGTTGACCAGCTCCACAACCTGACGCTCATAGGCGTGCACGCCGTCGGAGACCTCGGGCTGCTCGGGTTCGGAGGGGAGTTCCGGCTCCGCGGGAGTCTCGGGCTCAGAGGGGATTTCCGGCTCCGCGGGAGTCTCGGGCTCAGAGGGGATTTCCGGCTCCGCGGGAGTCTCGGGCTCAGAGGGGAGTTCCGGCTCTGCGGGGAGCTCCGGCTCGATGGGCAGTTCGGGCTCCAAAGGCTGCTCAGGTTCGGAGGGCGTTTCGGGCTCCGAAGGCTCGCCCGGATTGGGGCAGACGGAGCCGGGGCAGCCTTCCTCCGGCCAGCAGCCAAAATCAAAGTCCCGGCAACAGCCTGGACACGGCAGGCACGACGGACGAACACTGCATCCGCCCGGACGCGACGCGGCCATGGCAGGTACGGCGGCGCTGACGCAGATTGCCAGCGCAAGAAGAATTGCGAACAGTTTCCTTTTCATGGTAATACCTCCTTCGCTTTCGTTTTACGCCAAACGCTGGGAAAAAGCAAGCTGTAAATCTTGCCAGCCGGGGGCGCGGTTGCACGAAACCTTGCATCTTTCAAGGGGTTTATGGTATACTGTAGACAGGCAAGAAATGTTTACCATGAGGTGAGAATCATGCAGGCACATGGATTTATTCAGGATATGCTGGATGTAAAGGTGCTGATCCTGTTCGTCGCAGCGCGCGCGCAGTATCCGATGGAGCTGCAGAAGCTCTATGAGTTGTGTTACCAGGACGATAAGCTGAGTTATTTCGACGTCTGCGTCGCTGTGCCGGAGCTTGTCGCGAGCGGCCACCTTGAGCAGACAGACGCGGGGCAGTATGTCATTACGGAAAAAGGACGCAGAAATGAGGAGCTTACGGCAGACGGCATTGCCTATCCCGTGCGGCAGCGGGCGCTGGCTGCGGTCGAGCGGTTCAACCGCGAGGCGCACAGAAGCAGCCTCGTGCGCACGCAGGTTTTGCCGCGCAAGAACGGTGACTTTTCGGTCGTGATGGGCCTTGACGACGAGGTGGGCAACCTCATGACGCTTGAACTGATGGCACCTTCGCAGAAGCAGGCGCGCGCACTGGAGCGGGCGTTTTGCAAAAGCGCCGAGCAGCTGTTCCAGATGATTATGACGGAGCTTCTTGACGAGGCCGAGCAGAAGCACGATGCGGACGTATGAGCATGCCGGCGCCGCGCTGCAGCGTCTGCTGGACGCGCGCGGACTGACGCCTGCTGCACTGGCCGCGGCCACCGGCATTGATGCGGGCGTGTTGCGCAGGATTCTGTCCGGGCGGCAGAAGAGTATCAGCACGAGAAATCTGGTGAGCTTTTCGCGCTTCTTCGGGCTGAGTCTGATGGAGCTGATCGACCTGTTCAGCTGAAAAAGACAGTTTACAGAAAATTCACCACAGTGCGCGAGAAAACCGTTGCGGAAACTGTGCATGTTGTGGTATACTGATTACACAGGAGGATACTCCTGCTGGGTCAAAACGAAAGGAGCGGCTAATATGAGATTTCAGTATACCGAAAAGAAAGTCACCCTGCCGGAAAACGTCCACAAGTATGCAGAGAAAAAGGTCATGAAGCTGGAACGCTTTTTCGGAGATGATGCCGACGCCCTCGTTGCTTTCAGTGTTGAAAAGAACAGGAACAATGTTGAGATCACCGTCCACGCGGCCAACACCTATTTCCGCGCCAGTGAAAGCACGTCCGACATGTTCGCCTCGATCGACGCGGCGGTGGCCACCATTGAGCGCCAGATCCGCAAGAACAAGACCAGACTTGCGCGCAGACTGCGTCATGACGCGTTTGTCCGCACGCCCGATGTAACGTCGTTTGCACCGGAAGAGCCGGAAGAGGGGGCGTTCGAGATCGTGCGCATGAAGCGGTTCAACATGAAGCCCATGACCAGAGAAGAGGCAATCCTGCAGATGAACCTGCTGGAGCACACCTTCTTTGCGTTCCGCGACGAGGACAACGACGGCGCGTTTGCGGTCGTCTATAAGAGAACCGACGGCGGCTACGGCCTCATTGAAGACGCTGAGTAGTTCGGATACGTAATATCAGAACGGACGCCCCTGCGGCGTCCGTTCTTTGCGCCCGGGAATGGGTGTGCGCCAGATGGCAACTGCGCTTAAAAACGCACAAGTTTTCCACAGCGCTTTTGGATAGTTTTTCGGCGAAAAAAGTGTTGACTTTTTTCGCACCGTTTGGTATCATAACACCCGCGCCGAGAAAGCGGCGCATCCGGGCAGCCAAGAAAAAAGTTGAAAACTTTTGAAAAAAGTTCTTGACAAACATAAGCTGCTGAGATATAATCATCAAGCTCGCTGATGACGAGCGGTTCGCAAAACTGCGGAGTGCACCTTGTAAATTAAACAACGAGAAACATGAACAAACACCTTGGACAATTTTGATCGATAAAGATCTGAAAACAAGTTGTTCGATGAATG
>SFHJ01000039.1 GCA_004555655.1 Clostridiales bacterium | reverse complement strand
ATGCAGCTCGAGGAAGGCCTGGCCGAAGCAGGCGGAGAAGGTCGGGGTGGGCTCGGTGATGCCGCGCTCGGTGCCGGCCAGCTTCGCGGTGAAGCCGGACAGGAAGTAGTACTGGGTCTGCTCCGGGGTCAGGATGGACACGGGGGGCAGAACGCCGAACGCGTCAGCCGACAGGAAGATGACGTTCTGGGCAGCGGGAGCCGCGGAGACCGGACGCACGATCTTTTCGATGTGGTCGATGGGGTAGGAAACGCGGGTGTTCTCGGTGACGGACTTGTCAGCGAAGTCGATCTTGCCGGTTTCGTCCAGCGTGACGTTCTCAAGCAGGGCATTGCGCTTGATGGCGTTGTAGATATCGGGCTCGGAGTCCTTGTCGAGGTTGATGACCTTGGCGTAGCAGCCGCCCTCGAAGTTGAACACGCCGTTGTCGTCCCAGCCGTGCTCGTCGTCGCCGATGAGCAGGCGCTTCGGGTCGGTGGACAGGGTGGTCTTGCCGGTGCCGGACAGGCCGAAGAAGATGGCGGTGTTTTCGCCGTTCATGTCGGTGTTGGCCGAGCAGTGCATCGAAGCGATGCCCTTGAGCGGCAGGTAGTAGTTCATCATCGAGAACATGCCCTTCTTCATTTCGCCGCCGTACCAGGTGTTCAGGATGACCTGCTCACGGCTGGAGATGTTGAAGGCCACGCAGGTCTCGGAGTTGAGGCCCAGCTCTTTATAGTTCTCGACCTTGGCCTTGGACGCGGTGTAGACCACGAAGTCGGGCTCAAAGCTGGCCAGCTCTTCCTCGCTGGGCTTGATGAACATGTTGGTGACGAAGTGCGCCTGCCATGCCACTTCCATGATGAAGCGGATGGCCATGCGGGTGTCGTGGTTGGCGCCGCAGAATGCGTCGACAACGAACAGGCGCTTGCCGGAGAGCTCCCTGGTGGCCAGCTCCTTGACGGTGGCCCAGGTGGATTCGCTCATGGGATGGTTGTCGTTCTTGTACTCGTCGCTGGTCCACCACACGGTGTTCCTGGAGTTCTCGTCCATGACGATGTACTTGTCTTTGGGCGAACGGCCGGTGTAGATGCCGGTCATGACGTTGACCGCGCCCAGCTCGCTGACCTGACCCTTTTCAAAGCCTTCCAGTCCCGGCTTGGTCTCTTCGGCGAAAAGGGTCTCGTAAGAAGGATTGTGGACGATCTCGGTGGCACCGGTGATGCCATACTTGTTCAGATTCAGTTCTGCCATCGTGATATAACCTCTTTCCAGATAGAATATTTGTGCGCCGGCGCACCGCGCCGGTGTTTGCTGAATGGCTGCGAAAGCCAACTCTCACCGAGTATCAGTATATCATCGATTTGCAAGAATTTCTACTTCTTTTTGCCCGAAAAACGCCAATTGATATCTTTTTATCTATTTCGACGGTTTTTTCCGGTTTTTTTGCGGAAAATGGCCGAAAAACCGTGATATCGCACAAAGGAAACCGGTCCCTCCGGGGCACAGCCGGATCGCCCCGGCGCGGCCTGCGCCTGCATAAATATACCGTCTGCGGCATATGCGCGCGCCGCTGTGCGCGCAGCCCGGGCGGCCGGAAAAAAGCCGAACAAGCATCCCCCACCCCGGCTTCAAAAGCGCGCGCCCGCCTGCTACAATAGCCTCACAACGAAAAAAGAGGTGTATGTGTATGCATATGGCTGACGCGCTGCTTTCTGTCCCGGTCGCCGCAACGATGTACGCGGCCTCCGCCGTTACGGTGGGCGTGAGCATCAGGACGCTCAAAAAAGATGAAAATCCGGCCAAGCTTCCCGTGATGGCCGTGGCCTCGGCGCTCATTTTCGCCGGGCAGATGATCAACTATACCATTCCCGGCACGGGATCTTCCGGCCATCTGTGCGGCGGCATGCTGCTGTCGGCGCTGCTGGGGCCGCAGGCGGGCTTCTTGTCGATGGTGGTCATTCTCGCCATTCAGGCGCTGTTCTTTGCCGACGGCGGGCTTCTGGCGCTGGGCGCAAACTGCTGGAACATGGCGTTCTACGGCTGCTTCGTGGGGTATTATCTCATCTGGCGGCCCGTGATGTGCGGCCGGCTCTTCGCCTCGCGCGGCGAAAAAGCGGCTATGCGCGTCAAAATCGCGCTGGCGAGCGTGCTTGGCTGCGTGCTCACGCTGCAGCTGGGCGCATTCTCCGTGGTGCTGGAGACGAGCCTCTCGGGCATCACCGAGCTGCCGTTCGGCGCCTTTGCCGCCATCATGCAGCCCATCCACCTCGCCATCGGCGCGGTCGAGGGCCTGATCACGGCGGCGGTTCTGCTGTTTGTGTATGAGGCGCGGCCGGAGTTACTTATGGACGCAGCGCCCACAACGGGCGAAACTGCCGGCAAGCTGTCTCTCAAATCCACGCTGGCGATTCTGGCCGTGGTGGTCGTGCTGGTTGGGGGGGCGCTGAGCCTGTTGGCAAGCAGCAATCCCGACGGGCTGGAGTGGTCGCTGTTCGGCAATCCGGACGCCGGATACAGCGAGAACATGGCGCTGGACGAGGAGAACTACGGCGTACAGAGCGCCGCCTCCGAGGCGGCGGCGGCCGTGCAGGAAAAGACGGCGTTCTTGCCCGACTACGCGTTTCAAAACAATGACTCCGCCGCGGGTACGTCTGTCTCGGGTCTTGTCGGCGCGGCGATCGTCGCGGCCGTGGCCGCAGGCATCTGCGCGCTGGGCGGCTTCTTCCGCAGACGCAAGACAAAAACCACATAAAATGCTGCCCGAAAAGCCGTCCGGCTTTTCGGGCAAATGCAGTTAAGGACGTTTTTATGGACAAACTGGCAAAGGCGCAGCACGAGCTGCGCCAGATGGACGAGCTGGCGGCGGGCAGCTCCGCCTTCCACCGCCTGCACCCACTTTCAAAGCTCGCGGTCACGGTTTTCTATATCGCGCTCGTCGTGTCGTTTCCAAAGTACGATCTGACGGGGCTTGTGGTAATGCTGCTCTACCCCGTGCTGGCGTTTCAGGCCGCAGAGCTTCGCATCCGCGACTGCTTTTACAAGCTGCGCGTGGTGCTGCCGCTCGTGTGCGCGGTGGGTCTGGCGAACCCGTTTTTTGACCGCGCGCCAATGCTGTACCTGGGCAGCGTGTCCGTCCCGGGCGGCGTTGTCTCGATGCTGACGCTCATGATGAAGGGCGTATTTTCGCTCATGGCGTCGTTTCTTCTCATCGCCACGACGAAAATCGACGCACTCTGCGCGGCGCTCAGGCAGCTGCATGTGCCGCAGCTCATCACGAGCCTGTTTCTTTTAACCTACCGCTATATCTCGGTGCTTCTGGAGGAGGCCTCGGCCATGACAACGGCCTACCGCCTGCGCGCGCCGGGGCAGAAGGGCGTGCACATCTCGGCCTGGGGCCCGTTTCTGGGGCAGCTGCTGCTGCGCAGCATGGACCGCGCGCAGGAGCTTTACGGCAGCATGCTGCTGCGCGGCTACCGCGGCGAATTTCCCTACTGCGCGCCGCAAAAGGCGCGCATACACGATGTGCTGTTCTTCGTGTGCAGCATTGCATCGTTCACCCCCGCGCGGCTGGTGAATCTTCCGCAGCTGCTGGGCGCGCTTTTTACAGGAGGCTGAAATGATCGAATTTTCCAATGTCACATTCTGCTATGAGCCGGGCGTTCCGGCCGTGCAGAACCTGAGCTTCACCGTCCGGAGCGGCGAGTCCGTGGGCCTCATCGGCGCCAACGGCGCGGGCAAGTCCACGCTCATGCAGCTGCTGCTGGGCCTTCTTGCGGGAGAAGGCAGCATCCGCGTGGACGGCCTGCCGGTGGAAAAGAAGAACCTCGCGGCCGTGCGCCGGAAGATCGGCTTCGTCCTGCAGGATTCGGACAACCAGCTGTTCATGCCCACGGTATTGGACGACATGGTGTTCGGCCCGTGCAACTACGGCCTTTCGCGCGCGCAAGCCGAACGGCGCGCGGATGAGGTGCTCGCCCGCCTGAACCTTTCCCACCTCAAAAACCGCTACAACCACAAGCTCTCGGGCGGTGAAAAGCGCATGGCGGCCATCGCCACGATTCTCGTCATGGCCCCGTCCATCATTGTCATGGACGAGCCCACCACGGCGCTCGACCCCGTCAACCGCCGCGCGGTCATAAACGCCGTGAACGGCCTTTCGCAGACGAAGCTCATCGCCTCGCACGATCTGGACATGATTCTGGACACCTGTACGCGCGTAATTGTTCTCTCACACGGCGAGATTGCCGCCGACGGCCCGGCGCAGACGATCCTGCGCGATCAGGCCCTTCTGGAGGCCAACCGGCTCGAGCTGCCGCTGCGGCTGCAGAAATAAACGAATGTCCCAAAACTCCTCGGAGTTTTGGGACATTTCAGCGTGTCGAATTTATGCCGCAACAAACGATATGGAGCTTGCTTCGACGGGGCGGCGTGTACGTCGGGAAAAATACACTCCGGCCTGCAAGTGTGCAGGCTGTCCGCCTCTTGGCGGACAGATCGTGCGCGCAGCAGGCCGCAGCCTGTTGTCGAAAAACTCCAACGGAGTTTTTCGACAGCCTCATTTTTTACAGCCGGTTTTCCACCGCGTGGTAGATGCTGCGGATGGCGTTTTCGTAGTCGGCCTCCTGCACGGCGACGATGATGTTCAGCTCGCTCGAGCCCTGATCGATCATGCGGATGTTGATGTTCGCGTCGGCGATGGCGCGGAAGATGGACGCGGCCACGCCCTTGGAATAGATCATGCCCTGACCGACGACGGCGATGAGCGCCAGATGATCCTCCACGCTCACGTGGTCGGGCTGCAGCTCGGCCTCGATCTCGGCAAGGATCGCATCGCGCGAAGGCGCGAGACTGGCAGTGGAAACGATGATGGACATGGTATCGATGCCGGACGGGCAGTGCTCAAACGACACGCCGTGGCGCGCGAGGATCGTCAGCAGCTTCGCGCCGAAACCAATCTCGCCGTTCATCATGGCCTTGTCGATGAGGATGCTGCTGAAGCCCGTGTGTCCGGCCACACCCGTGACCTTGCGCGTGGCACGGCGGCCCGGCAGCGCCGGCATGATCATCGTGCCGGGGTCGGCAGGCCGGTTGGTGTTGCGGATGTTGATGGGGATGTTCGCCTTCTGCACCGGGAAGACCGCATCCTCATGCAGAACGCTTGCGCCCATGTAGCTCAGCTCGCGCAGCTCCCTGTACGTAATCTGGCTGATGGCGTGCGGATTTTCCACGATGCGCGGGTCGGCAGACAGCATACCCGACACGTCCGTCCAGTTTTCATACAGATCGGCCTTCACCGCGCGCGCGACGATTGCGCCCGTCACGTCCGAGCCGCCGCGCGAGAAGGTGTGGATGGTGCCATCGGCAAACGCGCCGTAGAAGCCCGCCACCACGCAGCGCTCGCTGCCGGAGAGCGCCGCAGCCAGATTTTCGTTCGTCGTCTCGCTGTCAAACGAGCCGTCCGGGAAGAAGCGCACGGCTTGCGCCGGGTCTAAAAAGTCATAGCCCAAAAATGCCGCCAGCAGCTTGGAGTTGAGGTATTCGCCGCGGCTTGCCATATAGTCGCGCTGCGGATTGTGGCCGAGATGCTTGCGGATCACGGCGATCTCGCCCGCCACGTCAAACGCAAGGCCCAGCTCCTCGGCAATATCGGAAAAGCGCGCCTCGATCTGCGAAAGCACGGGAGAAAAATCCTCCTTCGCGCTGGCAAGATCATAGCAGCGGTAGAGAAGATCCGTCACCTTGGTGTCGGCGCTGTCGCGCTTTCCGGGCGCGGAGGCCACGACATAGCGGCGGGCGGGTTCTGCGCGGATGATATCCGCGACTTTTTCAAACTGTCCGGCGCTTGCCAAAGAGCTGCCGCCGAATTTCACAACAATGGTTTTCATCTGTCTGTTCCTTTCAGCTCCGCCTTACGCGGAAGGGTTTTCCAAAAAATCCGCCGCGATGGCAGCGTGCAGCGCCGCGGCCAGTACAGCCGCGCGCGCGTCGGGGAAGAACTGCGGGCTGTGCAGGGGGTTTTCGCAGCCCGCGCCGATGTGATAAAAGCTGCCGGGCGTTTCGTCAAGGAAATACCCGAAATCCTCGGTGGTCATGGTCGGGCTTTCCAGCACCGTCACGGCGGTTTCGCCCAGCAGCTGCCCGGCCACGCGCCGCACCCGCCCGCTCTCGCCGTCGTGATTCACAATGCCCGGATAGCTCTCGTGCAGCCGCACGTCAATGTCCGTCCCGGTCTCCTGCGCCGCGGCCGCGGCCGTCTCGCGCAGGCGGCGCTTCATATATGCGCGGCTGTCATGGCCCAGCGTGCGCAGAATCCCGGTCAGCGCGGCCTCGCCGGCAAGCACGTTGATGGCCGTCCCGGCGCGCAGCGTGCAGACGCTCAGAACGCACGGCTCGCCCAATTCCGCGGGCAGCCTTTTGAGCCGCAGCGCCAGCTCACACGCCGCGGCCAGCGCATCAATGCCTTTTTCGGGCGTGGCGCCGTGGCAGCTCCTGCCGCGCACGGCGATCTGAAAGGTGTCGGAAGCGGCATAGAACTTGCCGAACCGCACACCCACCTGCCCCAGCGGAAGTCCGGGCGCAACATGCGCGCCGAAAACGGCGTTCACGCCTTCCATGCAGCCCGCGGCGATCATGCGCTGCGCGCCGCCGGTTCCTTCCTCATCAGGCTGAAAGAAGAATTTCACCGTGCCGCAAAGATTATCACGGTGTTTTCCCAGCAGCATCGCCGCGCCAAGCACGGCCGCCATATGTACGTCGTGCCCGCACGCGTGCATCACGCCGGGAACTTCGGACGCGCACACCGCGTGCGTCTGCTCCGTCACCGGCAGCGCGTCCATATCCGCGCGCAGCGCGGCGCACGGCCCGGGCTTTGCGCCCGGAAGCGTGCCGATCACGGCCGTATCCAGAATGCGCGCGGTCTGTATGCCGCAGCCCTGCAGCGTTTTCTCGACCAGAGCGGCAGTTTCAAATTCCTGATTGCCGAGCTCTGGCCTGCGGTGCAGCGCCTCGCGCAGCGCCGTGATCTCGGGCGAGATCGCCTCGGCCTCGCACAGCCAGTCGATCTTCGTCATATGCCCGCCTCCAGCTCTCTGCAGAACCGCTCCAGCCGGTCGAGCCCCTCTTTGAGCGCGCCGTCGGAGTAGCAGTAGGTCAGGCGGATGTGTCCTTCCGCGCCGAAGCACGCGCCCGGCGTGGCGGCAAGGCCCGCCTCCTTTATCATCCGCGCGCAGAACTCGCCCGACGGCAGGCCGAACCTTTCAATGGAAGGAAAGACGTAGAACGCCCCCTCCGGCTCGGTCACATCAAGGCCCATCTCCCGCAGCCTGCCCAGCACGTACGCCCGCCGTTTGCGGTACGTCTCGCGCAGGGGCGTCACGTCGCAGCCCAGCGCCGTGATGCACGCGCGCTGAAACGGCGCCGGCGTGGAGACGACCATGAACTGGTGCAGAAGCTCCAGCCGCTCTTTGACCGATTTGTCTGCCAGCAGATACCCCACACGCCAGCCGGTCATGGCGTAGGGCTTGGAAAAGCTCTGCACCACAAGCAGCTGCCGCCTTAAATCGTGGAACTCCGCGAAGCTGTGATAGGTTTCCGTATAAATGAGCTGGCGGTACACGTCGTCGCAGACGACGAAAATATCGGTTCCCTTCACGCAGTCATATACCGCGTCGAGGCTTTCTTTTGTGTACACGCAGCCCGTGGGATTGTTGGGCGAGTTCAGCACAATGGCCTTGGTCTTCGGCGTGATGGCCGCGGCAAGCGCCTGTTTCGTGAGCTGAAAGCCCGTTTTTGTCGTGTCCAGCGGCACGAACACGCCCCGGCAGAGCTTTACGATCTGCTCATACAGCACGAATGCGGGCGTGGGCACGATGACCTCGTCGCCGGGGTTCAGCACGCCAAAGAGCGCCGTGAACAGCGCCTGCGTCGCGCCTGCGGTGACGATCACTTCATCCTCGCCGTAATCCATGCCGTTTTTCTCGCGCTCAAAGTGCGCGATCGCCGCGCGCAGCTCGGGCGCGCCGTTATTTTCAATGTAGTGCGTCTCGTGATTGCGCAGCGCGCCGCACGCCGTATCGATAATGGGCGCAGGCGTGTCAAAATCCGGCTCGCCCAGCGTCAGGCTCACGCAGCCGGGCGTCTGCTTCGCCAGGCGCGAAAACTCCCGGATGGCGCTGCGCTGCGCGCCGTAGAGCGCTTCGTTGAGCAGGCTCATGCCAAATCCTCCGGCGAGAACGCCCCGTCGATATCCAGCGTGGCGAAGTAATCGCGCGCCGTCTCGGCCCGGCGGATGAGGCGCACTTCGCCGTTTTCCAGCAGCAGCTCCGCGCAGCGGAGCTTTCCGTTATAGTTGTAGCCCATCGAATGCCCGTGCGCGCCCGCGTCGTGGATAGCGAGGATGTCGCCGTACCGGAGCGCCGGCAGCTTGCGGTCGACGGCAAATTTGTCGTTGTTCTCGCAAAGAGAGCCCGCCACGTCCACCGTGGTTTCACACGGCGCGTCCTCTTTTCCCAGCACCGTGATGTGGTGGTACGCGCCGTACATCGCCGGGCGCATCAGATCGCACGCCGTCGCATCCACGCCGACATAGTCCTTGTAGATGTGCTTTTCGCCGATGACGCTGGTGACAAGATAGCCGTAAGGCCCGGTGATATACCGGCCCATCTCGGTATAGAGCGCAAGGGAAATGCCGTTTTTCGTCAGAACCTCGTCATACGCCCGGCGCACGCCCTCGCCCACGGCGAAGATATCCACCGGTTTTTCCTCCGGCCGGTACGCAATGCCCATGCCGCCCGAGAGGTCGATGAACGACAGCGTGATGCCGAGCTTTTCGCGAATTTCCAGCGCCAGCGTAAACAGCTCGCGCGAGAGATCGGGGTAATAGACCTCGTCCAGCGAGCAGCTGGCCAGCATCGCGTGCACGCCGAAGCGCTTCGCGCCCTTTTCGCGCAGGAGCTTCAGCGCGTCAAAAAGCTGGCCCTTCGTCATGCCGAATTTCGAGTCATACAGGTGGCCCATGATGTCGTTCGTGATCTGAAACTCGCCGGGATTGTAGCGGCAGCAGACCGTCTCAGGCACCTTGCAGACCTTCTCGAGCTGCGCGATCTGCGTGATATCGTCAAAGTTTACGATGGCCCCGGCACGCACGGCGGCTTCATATTCTCTTGTCGTGACCTCGTTGGCCGAGAACATGATATCCCGGATGCCCGTCTTTTCGCACAGCGTCAGCTCGGTCATGGACGCGCAGTCCGCGCCGCAGCCAAGCGCGCGCAGAAGGCGCAGGATCGCCGGGTTCGGCAGCGCCTTGACGGCAAAATACTCCCGGAATCCTTCGTTCCACGAAAACGCGGCATACAGATCCTGCACACATTTGCGGATACCCGCCGCGTCATAGACGTAAAACGGCGTGTGGTAGGTTTCGCGCCACTGCTGCGCCTGCGCCAGCGTAAAGGGGACAGATTTCTTCATGTTCTCTTCTCCACTCTCTTTTGAGATTAAATCGTTCTGAGCGCATCCTCGAGCGCGGTTTTCATGGTTGTTTTTTCGTCCTTCATCTTGATGACGCGCGCGGGGCAGCCTGCCACGACCGCGTTCTGCGGCACGTCCTGCGTCACGATCGCGCCTGCCGCAACTACCGCGCCGCGGCCGATATGCACGCCCTCGATCACGACGGCGTTCGCGCCGATGAGCACGTCGTCCTCCACGATGACCGGCGTTGCCGAAGCCGGCTCGATCACACCCGCCAGCACCGCGCCCGCGCCGACGTGGCAATGGTTGCCCACGGTCGCACGCCCGCCGAGCACCGCGCCCATGTCGATCATGGTGCCTTCTCCGATGACGGCGCCGATGTTGATGATCGCGCCCATCATGATAACGGCGTTTTTGCCGATCGTGACCTGCTCGCGGATCACCGCGCCCGGCTCGATGCGTGCGGGAATGTCTTTCTTGTCGAGCATCGCAATGGCGCTGTTGCGGCAGTCGTTTTCGATGACGAGATCTTCGATCTTATCGCGGTTGGCCTCCAGAATGGGCTTCAGCGCATTCCACTCGCCGAAGACCACCTTGTCGCCCGCGCCAAAGACCCTGGCGTCGCCGTAGTCGATGGGCGCGCGCTCTTTGACGTAGAGCTTCACGGGCGTTTTCTTCTGCGCGTTTGCGATATAAGAAATAATTTCCTGTGCGTTCATGCTTTATCCTCCAATCAGGTCGCGCATGGCGTACAGCCCTGCGGGCTTACCCATGAGCCAGCTTGCCGCGCGCAGCGCACCCTCGGCGAACAGCGCCCGGTTTTCCGCCCGGTGCGTGAGCGTGAGCGTCTCGCTGCCGGTGGAAATCAAAATTTCGTGCGTGCCGGTCTCGCTGCCAAGGCGCAGCGAGTGGATGCCGATCTGCTGCCTGGTGCGCTTGCCGTTTTCGTGCCGGCCGATCACCAGCTCAGCCTCCGGGCGCACAACCTTGATCCGGTTGGCCAGCAAAAGCGCCGTGCCGCTGGGCACGTCTAATTTCTGGTTGTGGTGCGTCTCCACAATCTCAATATCGGCGTCCGGGAACATGGCCGCCGCCTTCTGCGCCAGCTCGGCCAGCACCGCAATGCCCAGCGAGTAGTTGGCCGAGAAAAAGACGGGAATCTGCTTTGCGGCCTCGACGATCGCGGCCTTTTCTTCCTCGGTCTGGCCCGTGGTTGCAATAACGGCGGGAAGCTTTCTCGCCACGCAGTAGTCAAGCAGCGCATCCGTCGCCGCGTGGTGCGAAAAATCCACCACGCAGTCGGCCGCGCCCGTAAAATCGGAAAGGTTCGTGTAGCAGCCGTTCTCGCCCGGATTGGGGCAGTCCACGCTCACGCGCGCGGCGATTTCTGCGCCAGCGAAACCGCCCTCTGCCAGACGGCAGACCGTCTGGCCCATGCGGCCCGTATAGCCGTGTACGATGATCTTCATGGCCCGCTCCTTACAGAATATGCTGGCTGCGCATCAGCGCGAGCAGTTTTTCTTCGTGCGCGGCTTCCATCCCGGTCAGCGGCAGACGCAGGAAATTCTCGCACCAGCCCTGCGCGGCCATCGCGGCCTTGACGGGGATGGGGTTGACCTCGCTGAACAGCGCCTGAATGAGCGGCAGAAGCTCCAGCTGCAGCTTGGCGCTGCCCGATACGTCACCCGCGAAGAAGCGGTCGCAGATCTCGATGGTCTGCTTCGGCGCGACGTTCGACAGAACCGAGATCACGCCCGCGCCGCCGAGCGACAGAATCGGCACGATCTGATCGTCGTTGCCGGAATAGACATCCAGCTTGTCGCCCACCAGCGCCATCGTCTCGGCCACGGCGGAGATGTTGCCGTTGGCCTCCTTGATGGCGCGGATGTTGGGATGCTCGGCCAGGCGCGCATAGGTCGCCGGCTGGATGCCCACGCCCGTGCGCGATGGGACATTGTAGACGATGATCGGCTTTGTCGACGCGTCGGCGATGGTCTCATACATCTTCACCAGGCCATTCTGCGTCGCCTTATTATAGTAAGGCGTCACGACCAGCATCGCGTCTGCGCCGACCTCGCAGCAGAACTTCGTCAGCGACACCGCGTAGGCCGTGTCGTTCGAGCCCGTGCCCGCGATAACGGTGGCCCGGCCCGCCACGCGCTGTACGGCGAAATCGACCACAGCGCGGTGTTCCCCGTCACTGAGCGTGGCGCCCTCGCCGGTGGTGCCGGCAATGACGAGCGCGGGAATGCCGTTTGCGATCTGGTCGTCGATCAGACGGCCGAACGCCTCATAGTCGATACCGTCTGCGTTGAGCGGTGTGATCAGCGCCGTTGCCACGCCGCGGAAAATGGGGTTGGAAGTCATGATGCACGTCTCCTTTTTTCCATACAAAAACAGCCAATGCGCGCGGCATCGGCTGTGTAAAATCGTTCGTTGCCGTTGAACGCCTGCGGCGTACCGGCTTTCGCAATCAATCCATAGCTCTCCGCAAACGCGACAGTCATACGCATCTTATACGCATAACCAGGCGGACTTCGCCTCGCCCGTCTTCGGCGGCAGCCCCTTTCTCACGCGGCAACGGTGCTGCGAACACCTTACACCGCGCGGTACTCTTGACGTCCGCGCCTCTATCCTTTAACTGCTGTATGTAGTTTTGTACATTTTATCATCCCCGCAGCGCATCTGTCGACTGTGGGAATATACAAAAATTCCGGAATTGTTGATATTTATGCTGTGCGAATTATCGTATCGCCGCTTGTCTGCTGCGCGCCGAAGAAGAATTTCACCAGAAACGACGCCTTGCCGTCCGCTTCGCGCACACCGGCGACGGACGCGCCGTTTTCCTGCGCGCACCGCAGAATCTGCACGGCGTCCGCCTGCCGGAGCTCGCTCATGAAGTAAAACTCCAGCCGCGAGAGCGCGCCCATCCGCGCGCGCTCGTCGGCCGTGAGCGCGTCAAAGGCCAGCTCGGCATAGCGGCTGTTGTTCATGTGGCCGATGGCATCGAGCCAGCTCGGGCGCACGCGGCGCGTCTCGACGGGCGTGAAGCCGGCCGGGTCAAACTGCGTGCGCGAGCCGGCCGTGAGCAGCGTCCCGCCGTCGGGCAAATCGATGGCGGCCATGACGGACTTATCCATGCAGATGCGCCGCGCGCGCACGTCCAGAAGCGCGTAGAACGCGGCGGCGTTTGCGATGACGGCCCCGTCATCGCCGAGCAGCTGCACCTCGCGGCGGTAGACGGCGCCCTTGCGGTACGTGGCCCAGGTTTTGACGCACACGCGCTCGTTCGGCCCCACGGCGCGCAGCATCTCAAAGCTGATCGACAGCAGCACCCACGTCACACCGAATTCGCGCACGAGCCGCGGCACGTCGAGCTGCAGAACCGTCATATGCGCCTCAAGCGCCGTCTCGACCAGGCGCAGATACGCCGCCGGCGTAAACGCGCCGCCCGGCGCGCGCATGGAGGTGTCGGTCGTATAATAATAGCTGCATGTTTTTTCGTCCATTTTCGCTTGCTCCTTCTTTCGCGGCCGCAGGCCGTTCCTGCCCCGTATTATACCGCGCCTGCGCGCATTGCGCAAGCAGGTCCGATTTTGAAAAACCGCCCTCCACGCCCGTTTTTTTGTCTGGTAGGGAAAAAAACGGCAAAAAATGTTGGCGGGTTTGCATAATGATAAACGGCGGAAAAATCGGTATAATGGAGACAGGATACGCGGCAAGCGCTTGGGAAGGAGCGATACCATGTATAAGATCATGCTGGTGGAAGACGAAATTCTGGTGCGCGAGAGTATGGTGCAGAACACGGACTGGCAGGCGCTGGGCTATGATGCGCCCGTCGCCTGCGCCGACGGACGCGAGGCCATCGAAAAGTTCGCGCAGGTGCATCCCGACGTGGTCATCACCGACATCTGTATGCCGTTCGTCGACGGGCTTGCGCTCGCCGAGCACATCCGCGCGCAGGATGCGGCCACGATCATCGTGGTGCTGACCGGCTTCAGCGAGTTCTCCTACGCACAGAAGGCCATCAAATACCATGTCAACGACTATATCCTCAAGCCCGTCAGCCCGCGCGATTTTGACCAGCTGCTGCGCAGGCTCGCGCAGGAGCTGCGTGAGCGCGAGCAGCGCCAGGGCATGTTCAGCCGCGCGCAGTACGCAGACGAGGTTCTGAAAGACCACGTATTCCAGAGCATCCTCTCGCCCGACACGCCCGAGGAGGACCTGCAGGCCGCGGCCAGAAACGCGGGCATCGTCTTCGGCGGAGAGCTGCACATCGCGGCGCTGGCCGAGGGCGAGGAGTCCGATGCCGCGTGGCTCGTGCGCACCGCGCCGCAGCTGGAGCAGAGCTGCGCGCCGTGCCAGTGGCGGCTCGCGGGCGAGCAGACGCTGGTGCTCATCTTCAGCGGCGACGAGACGGCCGAGCTGCGCGTGCGCGCGGTCTCGGCCTGCCGGCAGCTGGCGCAGAAGCTCGACGAGGATGCCGTCACGGGCGTGCTCGTGGGCGTATCGGGCGTGCATGCCGGCCCCGCCGGGCTGCGCTCGGCCGCACGCGACGCCCGGCACGCGCTGGGCTACGCCTTTTCCACCGGACAGCGGCTGCTGTTTGACCCGGAGCTCAGCAAATCCGCAGGCTCGCTGCACACGCCTGACTGTCCGGCCGTGGCCGACATCGCCGCCTGTGTGCAGACCGGCGACGGCACGCGCGCGCTGGAGCTGACGGGGCAGCTGTTTTCTCTCATGCGCCGGCGGCAGGTGCACATCGACGCGTGCAGCGCCCAGCTGGAGCAGCTGCAGGTGCTTCTGACCAGCCCGCTCTCGCGTGAGGAGCTGGCGCGCGCGCCGCAGGTGATGCCCGTTTTGCACCGCGACACGCTTGAGGCCGTGCGGCTGCGCTTTGAGCGGCTCGAGGGCTTTCTTCTGCAGCGCGCCGCCACCGGTATGGACAGCCCGGCCAGCCGCTGCGCGCTGCTGGCGATGCGCTACTTGCAGGAAAACTACGCCAACTGCGACCTCAAGCTCGCGGACGTGCTCGACCATCTCGGCGTGAGCCGCAGCTATTTTTCCAGTGTTTTCAAGGCCCAGACGGGCCAGTCGTTCGTGGAATACCTCACGGGATTGCGCATGGACGAGGCAAAGCGGCTCCTGCGCGAGACGGGGCTGTGCACCTATGAGATCGCCGAGCGCATCGGCTTTGTCGACCCGCACTATTTCTCCGTCAGCTTCCGCCGCCGCACGGGCATGACACCGCGGGAGTACCGGGAGGCGAACCGATGACGCGCGTAAAAAAGCCCCGGCGGCAAAGCAGCATTGGCCGCTACATCGTCGCGGCGTTCATGCTGCTCATTCTGCTCGTCACGCTCGGCATGATGCTGGTGTCGATCTCCACCTCCTCGCGCGAGCTGCAGGCCAACGCCATGGACTACACCGAGCAGCTGGTGCTGCGCGTGAACGCGGATATTGACCTGTATGTGCAGTACATCAAGGATATCTCCGACTTTCTGGTCGACAACACCGCCATCATCTCCTACCTGCAGGCCGCGCGCAGCGGCGAACTGAGCAGCCGCGTTGAAGACGAGGCCACCGGCCAGCTGGCCGCAGCCATCAGCATCCGAAGCGAATTTTCCGCCATCGCGCTGGCCTCGCCCTCGGGCGACGTGATCTTCGGCTCGCCGGACGCCGAGCGCAACGTCAATTCCGACTATATGCGCGCCGACTGGTACCTCGACGCCGTGGCGAACCCGCGCGAGGTGCAGGTCTCGTCGTCGCGCGTGGAAAACCTGATCGCCGACCGGTACACCTGGGTTGTCTCGTTCTCCAAAGCGGTCACCAACGCCTACGGTGAGGTGCTGGGCGTGCTGCTCATCGACCTCAACTACAACATCATCGACAGCATCTGCGCTGCCATCGAGCTCGGCAGCCGGGGCTATATCTTCCTGCTCGGCTCCGACGGCGAGATCCTCTGGCACCCGCAGCAGGATCTCATCTACGCCGGGCTCAAATCCGAGAACGTGGCAGACATCATGGCCGCAGGGCCCGGGCGGCTGTCGTCCGGCGCGGGCAGCGCCGCCAAGCAGTACGTCATCTGCCCGTCCGAGGACACCGGCTGGACGGCGGTCGGCGTGGTCTACACCGAGGAGCTTCTGCAGATGCAGGGCGCGATGATCCGCTCATACGCCGCCATCGGCGCGTGCGCGCTCACCGTCGCGCTTGTCATCGCGTTTTTGCTCTCGAAGTCCATCACGCAGCCCATCCACGCGCTGCAGCACACCATGCATCAGGTGGAGCAGGGCGATCTGAACGTGCGCTGCGGCGTGACGGCGGGCAACGAGCTCGGCCAGCTCTCCGACAGCTTCAACCACATGATCGCCACCACGCAATCGCTCATGGACGAGACGGCGCGCGTGGCCGAGCAGAAGCGCATCAGCGAGTGGCGCGCGCTGCAGGCGCAGATCCAGCCGCATTTTCTGTACAACACGCTCGACTCCATCATCTGGATGAGCCACGCCGGGCGCAACGCCGAGGTCGTAGAGATGACGAGCGCGCTGGCGTCTCTGCTGCGCCGCTCCATCGGCACCGGCAGCGACACAAACACGCTGGCCGAGGAGCTGGACCACGTCAAAAGCTATCTCACCATCCAGAAAATGCGCTACAACGAGAAGCTCCAGTACGAGCTGGACATGGACCCGCAGACGGCGGACTGCCTTCTGCCGAAGCTCATTTTGCAGCCGCTGGTGGAAAACGCCATCTACCACGGCATCAAGGTCAAGCAGACGGGCGGCACGGTGCGCGTGGAGTCGATTCTGGAGGAGGACCGGCTGCTCATCACCGTCGAAGACGACGGCGTGGGCATGACCGAAGAACAGATCGCCCGCATTTTTGAAAAGAAGCAGTCGGACGCGGAGTCCACCAAGATCGGCGTGTACAACGTGAACGAGCGGCTGCAGTACTACTTCGGCAGCGAGGCCAGCATGCGCTACTATTCCACGCCCGGCAGGCGCACGATGGTCATGCTGGTGCTGCCGATCGTGCGGGAAAAGGAGGGACACGGTGATGAGGCTTAAAAAGGTGCTTGCCGCGCTGTTGGCGGCTCTGCTTCTGCTGCCGGTTTTCTCCGGGTGCAGCGCGGGCGGAAGCGCGGTGCGTGTGACGCTGGTATTGAAGACCGAGGCCAGCGTGGCCGAGTTCTGGGAGATGCTCCTGTCCGGCGTGAACGCCGCGGCTGAGGAATACGGCGTCGAGCTCACCACCGTGACGTCCTCGACCGAGACGGCCATCGACGAGCAGATTGCGCTCATCGAAACCGTCATCGCCGACAGGCCCGACGTGATGATCCTCTCGGCGGCCGACTATGACCGCTGCGCCGAGGTGACAGAGCGGGCCATCGCCGCGGGCATCAGGGTCGTGAGTCTCGACACCGACGTAAACGCCGCCGGGCGCAGCTGCTTTGTCGGCAGCAACAACTACCAGATCGGCCTGAGCATGGGCCAGACGCTCGCGCAGTACCTGCCTGCGGGCGGCAAGGTCGCCATCATCCAGCACATGCAGACCACGACCTCCGGCACCGACCGCACGCAGGGCGCGCTGGACGCGTTGTCGCGCTACCCCGACATCGAGGTGCTCGGCACGTTCTGCTGTGAAAACAGCATGGAAAAGGCGCAGCAAATCACCAGGGAGCTGCTCGCTGAGCACCCGGACGTCGCGGGCTTCGTGTGCACGAACGAGGTGTGCAACGTGGCCACGGCCAATACGCTCGTCGAGATGGGCCTCGGCGGCAGGGTGTATCTTGTCGGCTGCGACAACTCGCAGCGGCAGATCCAGTTCCTGGAGCAGAACGTCATCCAGGCCATGGTCGTGCAGCGGCCGTTCAACATGGGCTATCTCGCCGTTGAGCAGGCGGTGCTGCTGGCCTCGGGCGAGCAGGTGGAAAGCACGGTCGAGGTGCCGTGCGTGACCATCACGCAGCAGAACATGTACACGCAGGAAAACCAGAAGCTGCTCTTCCCCGTGACGCAGAGATAACCGCGCGTTTATGCGCCCGTGCCGTTTTTTGTGCGCTGCGCAGTGCTGCAGCGCGCAAGAGCCGACGCTGCAGCGCCGTCCTGTCAAACGAAAATCCTCCGTATGAAGCCATACGGAGGATTCGCTGTTTTACAGACGCCGCCCGGCCTGCGCGTTTGTTCTACAGCTTGTAGAACAGCTCCAGCAGCGATTCGGTCTTATCCTCGATGTAGCTGCCGAGCGTAATGGTCACGCCGTACGAGCCGCACTGGTAGAAGCACAGCTGCAGGTTGTAGATGTTCACATCCTGCATCGACAGCTGGGTCATGAGCGCGTAGTGCGGCTCGCCCAGGAACGTGACCTCGACCTTTTCCATGCGCGCTACCGTCATCCCGGCCGCAGCGTAGCTCTCGCGCAGCATGGCGGCCGTGTCGTCGGCGAGCAGCAGGTCGATCGCGTCTTCCTCGCTCATGAGCGCATAGGCCATCACTGCGTCCTTTTTGTCATTCATGGTTTTTCGTTTTACGCGTTCCAGATAGCCGTTTTCAGGGTGCCGCAGCGGAAAAGGAAACCGGCGGTTCTGCGGCAGGAAGCGCTGCCAGCTCCTTCTTCATCATGCCGGGCGCATATTGCCTGTACCCGTGTTTCGGATAGAAACGATGGGATTCAAAGTACTCCTTGCCGCCCAGATGCACATGCACTGCGGTCTTTCCCCGCTCTTGCAGGTGCAGCTCTACAGTGTGGAGCAGGCACGTACCGATGCCCTGGCGCTTCCGCGCGGCCTTGACATAGAGCCGGTGGAGCTGTACCTCGGTCGTGCCGGGGATGGCGTTGTAGCCGATGCAGCCAATCACCCGGTCGTTGTCATCGATTGCCAGCCAGAACATATCGCCGGTGTCCAGATAGTTCTTCTGGATGTCCAGCAAATCCCCGTTCAGCCGGGGAACCCGCCCAAGGGCGTCTTTTGCCTGCAGAACCATGAAAATCATATCGTCCCGGTACTTTTCATTATAGGCGATGACCGCATAGCGTGAGCCTTCCGCATTTGCCGTCTGCTTCATTTCCATACTCCCTCACCCCCCGATGTGCCGCAGCGCCCGTGATCGCCGCCCGCCTCTCCGGCTAGCGTTGCAAAGCCAAAGATCCTGTCCGATGTTTCAATGCTGTCATGAGTCATCATCATATTAAACTTCAGTTTGTCCCGCAGACGTTCCGCGCCCGTCATTTTCCCGACTGTCTGAGGAGCGCATATGATGATTCAGCTTGCTATAGGCCCCGCTCCCTTTTGCGTCCGCCTTCTTGTTTTGACAAAAGACATACCGTCTCGACAGACGCCCCGCATTCATCAAATTGCGTGAGCACCTTTTGCTCAATGGGAAACTTGTACGCAATCGCCTTTACAAAGCGTTTTTGCGTCTTTTGTTCCTCACGAGGGAACAGTTCAACCTCAGAAATCAGGTATTTCACAAGGTCGCGCCGTTCTGCTGCATTCATTCTATCATAGATTATGTCAAAAGACGAGAGGATTCCGATCATAGATTGCACGGACATCTGCTCACTTTCCAAAGTAGCCTTTTTCATCATGCTCTCCTGCAACAGATCCTCCGCCTTATAAATCTGATCATAGAGATCATTCAAGCGGCGCGTCATATCTGCGCGGCGGCGTTCTGCATACTTGTCATCGGGGGCAATGCGATCAATATCCTGTTCCAAGCTGTCACGGCTGCGCTGTAAAGCGGATAGCTGCTTTTTGTAAGCGGTAATATCATTTTCGACCTCAGTCATGTCCACGGCGGTCATCACCTTTTCCTGCAAATCCTTGATAAACTGCGGATTGCGGACAATCTTCCGGGTGTACTCCATCACCTCGTCCTCAACCTGACTGGCTACCACGCCATTTCTGCGGCATACCGAAGTCCCCCTATGTTTAGTCGCATAAGAGCAGACATAAGATTCTGTGCGACGCTCCGTGCCGTCATGATTTGTCCACTTGGTCATGCCGATATACATAGGTGCGCCGCATTGCGGACATTTTACGATACCGGACAGCAGATGTGCGTTATACTGACCAATGTTGTGATTACCCTTTTTCCCACGAATGGCTTTGATCTCCTGAACCCGGTCAAAATCCTCTTTGGAAACAAATTCTTCGTGAGAAATAACTTCGCTCAAAATATATTCGTCCTGTTTTACCAGTCGATATTCGTTGTCACTGCCGGGCACTTTTTCCGCCCGTCGCTTGCCCCATGCCACGCGCCCCGTATAAACCGGATTGTATTCTGATCTGCTTGTGCAGAAGAAGCTCGATTATGCGGCGCTTGCCAAGGCACGCGAGGAAGCCAGGCAGCTTCAGATTTATAAGGCCAACGCCGAGATGCTCCTGCGCACGGATGCCGACGACCAGCGGCAGACAAGAGAGCATCAACAGGAAAAATAGCACTGCAACGCAGGGCGCAGCCGAACGGGAACCGTTCGATCAATCAAGGGGTTTGGGGAAGGTATCCCCCAACAAGCAAAGGGAGATTTCCGGCTGCCGGAAATCTCCCTGTTCGTCAAGTTTGTATAAACGCAGGCATTGCTTGCCAAGTGTACCGTCTCGAATGCGATTCTTCTTTCGAATAAATGCCTACGG
>SFHJ01000038.1 GCA_004555655.1 Clostridiales bacterium | reverse complement strand
ATTGTAACGGGTTGGCTCACCAATGATGGAGAAGTAAAGTCGGTGACCATCAATGGGGAAAAGAAATTCGACTCTTACGATAAGTACAGGTTAGATGCAGAAGTTGTTGTTACTTATCACACGTTGAAAAAGAATAAGCCTAAATAGGCCGATAGCAATTTATTAACGAGGAGTAGAATACTCATTTATATTTGCACCCCCCCTGGGAACAATCGTTAAATTGTTTCCAAAATCGAAGTAGTCTGCACCCCCTAAACAGACTACTACTTGACTACAACTGAGTAGTACACAAGGCTACATTTTGCCCTGTTTTGCCTATTCTGTAAATGTCGGCATGATATGTGTACAGAACGAAATAACCGAAAAACCTTGCAAAACAGGGCAAATTACGGCATTGAAGGAGGAATTTTATAGTGATTAAGATATTATTTGTGTGCCACGGCAATATCTGCCGCTCGGTGATGGCGCAGTTTGTGCTGCAGGACATGGTGAACCGGCGCGGGCTTGCCGCGCAGTTTTTGATTGACTCCGCCGCGACCAGCCGCGAAGAACTGGGAAACGGCCCGCACTACGGCGTGCGGCAGAAACTGCGCAAGGCCGGCGTGCCGGTGCTTGCCCACCGCGCGCGGCAGATCGTCCCGGCCGACTATGCGCGCTACGATATGCTCATCGGTATGGACAGGGCAAACCTCCAGAACATGCGCCGCATGTTCGGCGGCGACCCCGCCGGTAAATGTTCGCTGCTGCTGGACTACACCGCAAGGCCCGGCGAGATCGCCGACCCATGGTACACGGGCAATTTCGACGAGACGTATGACGACGTGCTTGAGGGCTGTACGGCTCTGCTGGAGCACTTGCGTGTGAGGCCATAAGAATACCGCCCGCCGGGGTTTCCGGCGGGCGGTGCATTGTTATGACAGAAGATTCTGCGTGCGGCAGAGGTTGGCGTAGATGCCGTTTTTTGCAATCAGCTCGTCGTGCGTGCCCTGCTCTGCGATGCGTCCGTCGCTGACGACTAAGATCCGCCCGGCGGCGCGGATGGTGGAAAGCCGGTGCGCGATGATGAGCGTCGTGCGGTTTTTTGCCAGCTCGTCGAATGCGTGCTGGATCTTTGCCTCGGTGAGCGAATCCAGCGCCGACGTCGCCTCGTCAAGGATCAGAATCGGCGGGTTTTTCAAGAAGATGCGCGCAATGGAAATGCGCTGCTTCTGTCCGCCGGACAGAAGCATCCCGCGCTCACCGACGTAGGTGTCGAAGCCGTCGGGCATAGCCATGATGTCGTCGTAGATCTCAGCGCGCTTGGCCGCGTCGGCGATCTCGTCCATTGTCGCGTCGGGCCGGCCGTAGCGGATATTCTCCAGAATCGAGTCGGCAAACAGGAATACGTCCTGCTGTACGATGCCGATGTTGCGGCGCAGACTCTTCTGCGTCAGCTTGCGCACGTCGCTGCCGTCGATGCAAATCTCGCCCGACGACACGTCGTAGAAGCGCGGGATGAGCTGGCAAAGCGTGCTCTTGCCGCCGCCGGACGGGCCGACCACGGCGACGGTCTCGCCGGGCGTGACGTGCAGGCTCACGTCGTGCAGCACATCAAGATCGCTCTCATAGGCGAAGCCCACGTGGTCGATATCGATCTCGCCGCGCACATGTTCAAGCTCCTTTGCATCCGGCGCATCCTGCAGCGCAGGCTCGGTGCGCATGATGTCCATGAAGCGCTGCAGGCCCGCCATGCCGTTGGCGAACATCTCGGAAAAATTGGCGAGCTTGCGGATGGGATTGACAAAGCTCGTGATATACAGTGTAAAGGTCAGAAGATCGACATACTGAAGCCTTCCCTGCATGATGAGAAGGCCGCCCACCGTGATGACCGACACCGACAGGATGCTGACAAAAAACTCCATGAGCGCCTGAAAAATGCCCATTTCCTTATAGAACGAGCCCTTTGAATTTTTGTATTCGGCGTTGGAGCGGCGGAACTTGTCCTCCTCCAGATGCTCGTTGGCAAACGCCTTGGCCGTGCGCATGCCGGACAGGCTGGATTCGATGTCGGCGTTGATCGCGCCTGTCTTCTGCTTGACCCGGCGCGAGGCCGCACCCATCGCGCGCCTGCGCGACATGACGAGCGCAAGGAAGACGGGGATGATGACGCACACCACCAGCGCCAGCCGCCACTCAATCGTAAACATCACGACCAGCGCGCCCGCGATCGTGACCACCGAGATGAACAGGTCTTCCGGTCCGTGGTGGGCAAGCTCGGTGATCTCAAACAGGTCGCTTGTAAGACGGCTCATAAGCTGGCCCGTGCGGTTGTGGTCAAAAAAGTCGAAGCCCAGCTCCTGAATGTGCGTAAAGAGCGTCTCGCGGATGTCTGCCTCGACGCGGATGCCGAACGTGTGGCCCCACAGGCAGATGACGTAGTACAAGATTGAGCGCAGTATGTACGCCAGCGCCACAACGCCCATCACGACGAAAAACGCCGAATACGCTTTTTCCGGCAGCAGCTCGTTCAGCGCCCTGCGCGAAACAAGCGGGTAGAGCAGATCGACCGCCGCCACAGCGAATGCGCAGAGCATGTCCAGCGCAAAGAGCCTGCGGTGGGGCTTAAAAAAGGACAGAAAAACAGACAGGGTGCTTTTTTTCTGGTATTCTTTTGTCGTCATGTATATTACTCCATTTTACCATAATCCAGCTATATTATATCGCCTGAAATTGGAGAATGCAAGCCCGGCGGTTGCATTCCCGCGCCGGGGCATGGTATGATAACGGCGAGGTGAACACGTATGCTTGAGATCGTATACGACGACGCGCATATCGCCGTGTGCGTCAAACCGGTGGGCACGGCCGCGCAGGGAGAGGTGCCCGGCGCGATGCCGCAGCTTTTGCGCGCGCAGCTCGGCTGCAAAGCGGTCTTTCCGGTGCACCGGCTTGACCAGATCGTAGGCGGCGTGATGGTCTACGCAAAAACGCAGCCCGCTGCCGCCGCGCTGTCGCGGCAGGTGCAGGCGGGCGAACTGCAGAAGGAATATCTCGCCGTGCTGCGCGGCGCGCCGCAGCGGCAGGCGGATACGCTCTGCGATCTTCTGTATCACGACCGCACAAAGAACAAGACCTTCGTGGTAACGCGCAAACGCGCTGGCGCACGTGAGGCGCGGCTGGCCTATACGCTTGTGCAGCGCGTCCCGGACGGCGCGGGCTGGCTCTCGCTCGTGTGCGTGCAGCTTTTCACGGGCCGCACGCACCAGATCCGCGCGCAGTTCGCATCCAGAAAGCTGCCGCTTCTGGGCGACGGGAAATACGGCGGCGGCGATAACCGCTGCGCGTGCGCGCTTTGGTCGTACCGGCTGCGGTTTTCTCACCCGATCAGCGGCGCGGAAATGACGTTTACCAGGCTGCCGCCGGACAGCTTGCCGTGGAATCTGTTTTTGATGGAGGGACTGTGATGGCGGTTGAATATCTGACGTTGCCAGTGTGCATGCTCGAAATCACGGCGGACGATGCGGCCGTGACCGGCGTGCGGCGCGCAGAGGCGTGCGCGCAGGCACAGCCGAACGCACTGACGCGTGCAGCCGCCGAAGCCATCACGGCGTATCTTTCCGGCGGCAGGCTTGCCGAATTGCCGCTGCGCCCGGCGGGCACGGCGTTTGAGCAGGCGGTGTGGCAGGCGCTGCGCGGGATTCCGCATGGCCGCACGCGCTGCTACGCGGACATTGCCGCCGCCATCGGAAGGCCCTCGTCCACACGCGCAGTTGGCCGGGCCGTCGGCAAAAATCCCATCCTGCTTTTCATTCCGTGCCACCGCGTGATCGGCAAGGACGGCAGTCTCACAGGCTTTTCCGCCGGCCTTGACCTCAAGCGGTTTTTGCTGGATCTGGAGCAGGAATAAAATTTGCCCGGAAAGCAGCGCTTTCCGGGCGTTTCTTTGCAGTTATTCAAGTCCCGCGGCTTTCCGCCACGTCGCCGGTTTGCGGTCGAAAAACGGGTTTTTGCCCTTGATGCTGATGGGTATGGCCTGCCAGATGATATCGCCGTCAAGATAGTGCATCTGCTCCGCGGCTTTTCCGGCGGAGAACAAAATGCGGTTGTCCACACGAAGCTCTGCGGCCTGTGCCACCGCCGACGAAAGCGCGATACCCAGATCCATCGGCGCAAAGACGCAGTTGGCCCCTGCCCTGCGGCACTCGGCGCAGGATGCAAACCCGCACATCGAGCAATAGGGAAGCCCATACCACGCACGCTTCACACCGATCATGACGACTGCCTGCGCCTGCAGCAGGTTTACCGCGTCACGGAAGAAGTGCCCCTCAGGCTCACCAAACACGCGCTGGCCGATTTGCTTCATCTTATCGCTCAGATGCACAATGTCCTCGCCCGTCAGCACAAGCGTCACAATGTTGTCCAACCCCTTGGCCTTGGGCGCGGTGCGCGCCGCGGCGCACATGAGCGCGGCAGCCTGCAAAACGGCAGCCTGCTCCATTTCAGAGGACGAATAGATCATCAATTACCCCTCCCGCCGGTACATTCTGCTGCTACTCTATACCCAAAATACGGGCTTGTCAAGCTCCGGCGCTCAGATATCGAGCACGTAGGCCAGCAGCAGATTCATGGTGTTTCTCAGTCCCTCGATGTGCGTACGCTCCATGCCATGGCTGCAGTACACGGCCATGCCGAACGCGGCCGCGCGCAGATCGTTGCCCGCGCGCAGCGCAGCCGACGCGTCGGTGCCGTAGCGGTAGAAGATATCCACGGCGTAGTCGCATTCAGCCTTCTTCGCATATTCGACCAGCCGCGTGGTCAGCGCATAGTCATACGGCGCAGCGTTGTCCTTGGCGCAGATGCTCACGGCGTATTCGTTCCCGTCGTAGCCGGGGCCGATGAGGCCGATGTCCAGCGCCACATATTCCGACACGCCCTCCGGCACATATGTGCCGCCCATGCCGATCTCCTCGTAGTACGGGATGGCGATTACGGTGCGGTATCTGGGCCTGAGCTGGTGCTCGTGCAGGTATTTGAGCATCGCAAAGCAGCACGCGACGGCGGCCTTGTCGTCAATAAAGCGCGATTTGAGATACCCGCTCCGCGCCACCTGGCAGCGCGGCTCGACGCTGACAAAATCGCCGTGGCGGATACCGAGCGCGTAAACGTCGTCCTTCGAGCGGATTTTCTCATCGAGCAGGATTATCATGGTATTCTCATTGCGCTCCAGCGTTCTCGCGTCGTCAAACACATGTACGGAATGCGACTGGCAGGCGAAAAGGCCCGTATAGCTGCGGCCGTCTCGCGTATGGACGGTGACGGTTTCTCCTTCCAGACTGCCGAAATTCACGCCGCCGAGCGCCCGCACGCGGATCATGCCGTCTGCGTCCACGGTGCGCACCATCATGCCGAGCGTGTCGGCGTGCGCGCCCAGCATGACGGTCTTGCTGTTGTCCTCACCGTCCAGCGTGATATACGCGGTGCTCTTGTTGTCATACCGCACCGTCTGGCCGAACATGGCGGCGTAGCGCTCAAGCACCGGGTTCAGAAGCACCGGATATCCCACGGGGCTGGGCGTCTGCACAATCTCGCGGAAACAATCCAGCAGAAACTGCTCGTCAAATGTAAATCGCATGTTCATTCCTCCCACCGTTTCTTCGCATATGGTATCACGTTTGCCGCGTGTCCGCAAGAAGGCAAACGCGGCGAAAAACGGTTGTACAGCACGGAAAAATGTGCTAGAATACATATTCGGTCAGGCGCGCGCCGCGCTCCGGACCGATCTTTTCCAGTAAGCGAGGCAATCCCATGAAAGTAGCAGATTTCCATGCGCACATCTTCCCCGACAAGCTGGCCGGCAAGGCGGCGGGCTCAATCGGCGATTTTTACGGCGTGCAGATTGCGCGCACGGCCAGCGTCGACGTGCTGGTAGCCGAGGAACAGGCCGCCGGTATTACACGCTGCGTGGTCAGCAATTCCGCTGTCACGCCAAAGCAGGTACACAACATCAACAACTTCATCTCCGAAGCCGTCGCCGCGCACCCGAACTTCATCGGCTTCGGTTCCATCTTCCCCGGTATGGACGGCTTTGAAGAAGAGCTCGACCGGATGCTCGCGCTGGGCCTTCGCGGGGTGAAGATCCATCCGGATTTTCAGAAGCTCGCCATCGACGACCCCTCCGCCATCGAGACCTACCGCGCCATGGCGCGAAGAGGCATGCCGGTTCTATTCCACATGGGCGACTACCGCTACGACTTTTCCTCTCCCGAGCGGCTGACGAATCTGCTGCGCAAGGCACCGGATCTGCAGGTCATCGCCGCGCACTTCGGCGGCTGGGGCGCATGGGAGCGCTCGCTTGCGCATCCGCAGCCCGAGAACGTGCTTTACGACACGTCAAGTTCGCTTGGCATGACCGATCACGATATGATCATGCACCTGTTTGACAAGCTGGGCACGGAGCGGTTTTTGTTCGGCTCGGACTTTCCCATGTGGTCGCCGAAGGAAGAACTCAAGCGGTTTTTGGCGCTCGGATTCGACGAGGGGACAAACGAGACGATTTTATATGGAAATTTTATGAAACTCTTTGGCCTTTCCGACGGCGCCGGGACTTGACGCGAAGACCAAACAGAGGGATAATAAAGGCAGAAAGACACAGGAGGAATGTTCCATGTATCAGATCGGTGTTGACATCGGCGGCACAAATATCAAAATCGGCCTTGTGGATGAAACGCTCGAGATCGTCGCGCGCAGCAGCATCCCCTTTCCGCAGGCAGACGGTGAAATCGTGGCGGACAAGCTGGCCGAGGCCATCCGCGCGCTGCTTGCATCCGGCAATGTGGCGCAGGAGCAGCTGGAGTCCATCGGCATTGTCATCCCCGGCAGCATTGACCCCAGCGGCCGGACGATCATTGACGCATATAATCTGGGCTTCCACGGCGTGCCGTTCCAGCCCATGATGGCGGCGCGCTTCCCCGGTACGCCCGTCTATATGGCAAACGATGCCAACGGTGCGGCACTTGCCGAGCTCTATAAGGGCGCGTTTGTCGGCTGCAGGACGGCGGTTCTGTTCACGCTGGGCACGGGTCTTGGCGGCGGCATCATTTTAAACGGCAAGATGTTCAACGGCGGACTCAATCAGGGCGTGGAGCTGGGCCATGCGTATCTCGTCGACGACGGCGAGTATTGCACCTGCGGCAACCACGGCTGCATGGAGGCGTATTGCTCGGCCACGGGCCTTGCGCGCGACGGCCGAAAAGCCATGCTCGCGCATCCCGAGAGTATGCTGGCCAAAATGAGCGGCGGAGATGAAACGCGCGTCGACGCGCGCTTTGTCATCGACTGCGCCAAGGCCGGCGACGAGACGGCCAGGGCCGTCTTTGACGCATACCTCGGCCACCTCAGCTCGGCCTGCGCGTCGATCTACAACATGTTGGATCCTGAAGTACTGGCCATCGGCGGCGGTGTATGCGGCGCGGGCGATTTCCTGTTTGAGCCGCTGCAGCAGCTGGTCACCGACAAGTGCTTCTACAAAACGCGCGGCAAGCTGGTTCCCGCCGTCATGGGCAATGACGCCGGTATCATCGGCGCGGCGATGCTGCGCAGGGACGCGGAAAAATAACGCTTTTTCAGCCTGATTCCCGGAATAATAATTGACATTGGAGGATTTCATATGGTAAAAATCGATCTGAGCGGAACACAGCAGTTTGTAACGGAGCCTCTGAACGAGCAGGCCTGCCAGGCTGCCATCGATACGCTGGTGAACGGCACCGGCGCGGGCAGCGGCTTTACCGGCTGGGTCAATCTGCCGGTGGATTACGACAAGGATGAATTTGCCCGCATTGAGAAAGCGGCACAGAAGATCAAGGCCGACTCCAAGGCGCTGGTCGTGGTCGGCATCGGCGGTTCGTATCTCGGCGCGCGCGCCGTGGTCGAGCTGCTCAAAAGCCCCAACTACAACGCACTGACGAAGGACACTCCCGATATCTACTTTGCCGGCAACGGTATCTCTGCGCAGGCCGTCAGGGAGATCATCGCCATGATTGGCGAGCGTGATTTCTCCGTGAACGTCATCTCCAAATCCGGCACCACCACCGAGCCCGCCATCGCCTTCCGCATCTTTAAGGAGCTGCTGGAAAAGAAGTACGGCAAAGACGGCGCGAAATCGCGCATCTACGCCACCACCGATAAAGCGCGCGGTGCGCTCAAGACGCTTGCCACGCAGGAGGGCTATGAGAGTTTCATCGTGCCCGACAACATCGGCGGCCGCTACAGCGTGCTTACGGCCGTGGGTCTGCTGCCCATCGCGTGCTGCGGCATCGATATCAAAAAGCTCATGCAGGGCGCGGCACAGGAGCGTGAGCAGTGCCTGTCGCTTGGCGTCAACAGCGCAGCCGCGCAGTACGCCATGAGCCGCCAGTACCTCAGCGCCAATGGCAAGTTTGTGGAGATCCTTGCGGCCTATGAACCGGCGTTCCGCTTCATGGCAGAGTGGTGGAAGCAGCTCTACGGCGAGTCCGAGGGCAAGGACGGCGTGGGCATCTTCCCGGCGTCCGTCGATCTCACACCCGATCTGCACTCCATGGGCCAGTACATTCAGGATGGCCGCCGCATGCTGCAGGAGACGGTCGTGTTCTTCGACGAAACCGAGGCCTCCGTACAGGTTCCCGGCGACGAGGCAAACCTTGACGGGCTCAATTATCTGGCCGGCCGCGAGCTGAGCTACATCAACGAGAAGGCCATGCAGGCCACCAAGGCCGCGCATATCTCCGGCGGCGTGCCCGTGACTGAGATCCGCCTGCCGCGCAACTGCGAAGAGGCGGTCGGCGCGCTCATCTACTTCTTCGAGTTCGCCTGCGGCGTGTCGGGCTACATTTCGGGCGTGAACCCGTTCGACCAGCCCGGTGTGGAGGCGTATAAGAAGAATATGTTCCACCTGCTGGGCAAACCCGGCTATTGATACTGGCTTTTGAAAAATGGCTGCACGGATGTGCAGCCATTTTTCTTTTTGTCATGCCGCTGCGCAGCGCGGGGATTGTAAAATCCGTCGGGAGATCCGGAAAATCTTTTTACAAAGGTTTAACTCTGCCTTGCTTTTGCAGTTAACAAAAAAATTCTAAAATGAATGCGTGGTTGAAATCCAAACAAACTGAAAGCAAAAAGGAGAAATACATATGAAAAAGATTCTGGCTCTTGCACTTGCGTGCCTGATGCTCGTCGCGCTGCTGGCCGGCTGCGCCTCCGGCAAGACTGACGCGCCCGCCGAACCGCAGGCCCCCGCCAACACCGAAACCCCGGCAGAACCGGCTGCAGAAGAAAAGCCCGCCGAGATCACCGGCACGGTAGCTACCGACGGCTCGACCTCGATGGAAAAGGTCATCGGCTCTCTGGGCGAGGCGTTCACGGAAGCGAACTCCGGCGCCAAGTTTACGTACAATCCCACCGGTTCCGGCTCCGGCATCACCGCCGTCGCCGAAGGACGCTGCGATATCGGCCTGTCCAGCCGCGCGCTGAAGGATGAGGAAGTTGCGCAGGGCCTTGTGGGCACCACGCTGTGCCTCGACGGTATCGCCGTTATCGTGAATCCGGAAAACCCCGTCTCTGATCTGACCATCGACCAGATCGCCGCCATCTACACCGGCAAGATCACCAATTGGTCGGAAGTCGGCGGCAATGACGCCGAGATCGTGCTCATCGGCCGCGAAGCCGGTTCCGGCACGCGCGACGGCTTTGAGTCCATCACCGGCACGAAGGATGCCTGCCAGTACCGGCAGGAGCTGACCTCCACCGGCGACGTCATCACCACCGTCTCGCAGAACCCCGACGCCATCGGCTATGCTTCTTTGGCCTCCGTGGGCGAGAGCGTCAAGGCGCTCGACGTTGAGGGCGTGATCCCGACCGAAGAGAGTGTCAAGGACGGCAGCTACGCCATTCAGAGACCGTTCGTGCTGGTCACCAGGCAGGATACCGCGTTGAGCGCTGCTGCCCAGGCTTTCTTCGACTTCGCCCTGTCTTCCGAGGCCAATGACATCATTCTGAAGGCCGGCGCTGTTCCCGTCAACTAAACCGAACAACCACATAGATACGGCGACTGCCACACTGCGCAGCCGCCGTATCGCCTGTGAGGAAACGATCTATGACAAAACAAAGACAAAACAACATTCTGGAAACGGTCATCCACGGCTTCTTCCTGATCCTCGGTCTTGTGGCTGTGGCGTCGGTATTGGTCATCACTGTCTATCTGATTGTCTCCGGCCTGCCGGCCATCCGCCAGATCGGCCTGTTCAAGTTCCTGTTCGGCAAGACCTGGGAGCCCACGTCGGCCGACCCGAAATACGGCATTCTGCCGTTCATCCTCACGTCCGTCTACGGTACGGCGGGCGCGGTCGTGCTGGGCGTGCCGGTGGGCTTCTTTGCGGCCGTATATCTGAGCAAAGCCGCGTCTGCGCGCGTGCGCTCGGTCATGGAGCAAGCCGTGGGCCTGCTTGCCGGCATCCCGTCGGTCGTCTACGGCCTGGTCGGCATGCTGATTCTGGTGCCCGGCATCCGTAAGCTCTTCCACGTACCTGACGGCGCAAGCCTGCTTGCAGCCATCATCGTACTGGCCATCATGATTTTGCCGTCGATCGTCAAGGTGTCGATGACGGCGCTTGACGCGGTGCCGAAGGAGTACGAAGACGGTTCACTGGCGCTGGGCGCAACTCAGGTGGAGACCTGGTTCCGCGTGTCCGTCCCGGCGGCCAGAAGCGGTATCGCAGCCTCGGTGGTTCTGGGCGTGGGCCGCGCCATCGGCGAAGCGATGGCGGTCATGATGGTCTCCGGCAACGTGGCGAACATGCCGTCGCTGTTCCAGTCGGTGCGCTTTCTCACCACCGGCGTGGCGAGTGAAATGTCCTATGCCGCCGACGGCAGCCTGCAGCGGCAGGCGCTGTTCTCCATCGCGCTGGTGCTGTTCCTGTTCATCATGCTCATCAACGCCACGCTGAACCTGCTGCTGAAAAAGGGAGGTAAGGACGCATGAATCACGACATGACACCCAGGCGGCGCTTCTATAACGGTTGCATGCGCACACTGATGTATCTGTCGGCGGTGCTTGTGGCGGCGCTGACGCTGTTTCTCATCGCGTACGTGCTCATCCGCGGCGTGCCGAACCTGTCATGGCAGCTGCTCACCACCAAGCCGAGCTATCTCTCGGGCACCATCGGCATTCTACCCGATATTCTGAACACCGTCTATATTGTCATTCTGACGCTCGTGATCGTGCTGCCCGTGGGCGTGGGTGCGGCGGTGTATCTGACCGAGTACGCGAAAAACAGGCGCCTGGCCGGGCTCATCGAATACGCGGCCGAGACGCTTTCGGGCATCCCGTCGATCATCTACGGCCTTGTGGGCATGCTGGTCTTCTGTGAGCTTTTCGGTATGAAAACGTCTCTGACGGCCGGCGCGCTGACGCTTTGCATTATGAACCTGCCGACCGTCATGCGCACCACGCAGGAGAGCCTCAAAACCGTCCCGCAGAGCCTGCGCGAGGGCGCGTTCGGCCTTGGCGCGGGCAAGTGGCGCGTGATCCATACGGTCGTGCTGCCTGGCAGCGTCGACGGCATCGTCTCGGGCTGCATCTTGTCCGTGGGCAGAATCCTCGGCGAATCGGCCGCGCTTTTGTTCACGGCAGGCTTTGCCCATACGCTCTACGGCTTCTTTGAGGGCCTGCAGAACCCGGGCGCGACGCTCACAGTGGCGCTCTACGTCTATGCCAAGGAGCAGGGTGAATTCGGCGTGGCGTTTGCCATTGCCGCGATCTTGATGGTGCTGGCGCTCGTCATCAATTTTGCCGCCGGCCTTGTCGGCAAGCGCCTGAAACGGAGGGAAGGAAGATGAACATTTTAACCATTCGCGACCTGTGCCTCTGGTACGGCCAGACACAGGCGCTGAAAAACGTCAGTATCGACATCCCGGACAAGAGCATCACGGCCTTCATCGGCCCCTCGGGATGCGGCAAATCGACGTTTTTGAAAACGCTCAACCGCATGAACGACCTCATTGACGGCGTGAAGATCACGGGCGAGGTCAAATATCACGACGCGGATATCTACGCGCCGGGCGCGTCGGTGACGGCGCTGCGCAAAAGCATCGGCATGGTCTTCCAGAAGCCGAACCCCTTTCCCATGAGCATCTACGATAACGTGGCCTACGGCCCGCGCACGCATGGGATCAAGAACCGGGCCATGCTCGACGAAATCGTTGAGCGCTCGCTCAAGGGAGCGGCCATCTGGGACGAGGTCAAAGACCGGCTCAAGACCTCGGCGCTGGGCCTTTCCGGCGGCCAGCAGCAACGGCTGTGCATCGCGCGGGCGCTGGCGGTGGAGCCGGAGGTACTGCTCATGGACGAGCCGACCAGTGCGCTCGACCCCATCTCCACAGCCAGGATCGAAGAGCTGGCGCAGGAGCTGAAAAAGCAGTACACCATCGTCATCGTCACACACAATATGCAGCAGGCGGTGCGTATTTCCGACCAGACGGCGTTCTTTCTGCTGGGAGAGCTTGTGGAATACGGCGACACCGAGCGCATGTTTGCCCAGCCGAAGGATAAGCGCACCGAAGACTACATCACGGGGAGGTTCGGATAATGAGAACGCGGTTTGATGAACAGCTCCAGCAGCTGAACCGGGAAATGATCCGCATGGGCGCGCTGTGCGAGCAGGCCATTGCCGTGGCGGCCAAGGCGCTGCTCGACGGTGATGCAAAGGCGGCCGGACAGGTCGCGCCAATCGACGGCGAAATCGACAAGAAAGAGCGCGACATCGAGACGCTTTGCCTGCGCCTTCTGCTGCAGCAGCAGCCAGTGGCGCGTGATCTGCGGCAGATCTCTGCGGCGCTGAAAATGATTACGGATATGGAGCGCATCGGCGACCAGGCGGCCGATATCGCCGAAATCATCGGCTTTCTCGGCGCGCATGAGCCGGCGCGCTGCGGCCCCATCGCGGAGATGGCGCGCGCGGCCATTTCAATGGTGACCGACAGCGTTGATGCCTTTGTCCGGCGCGATACCGATCTCGCCTCGGCCGTCATCGCGCACGACGACGAGGTCGACCGGCTGTTTCTCGGCATGAAGCGCGCGCTTATCGCCCTGATCGCAGAAAACCCGGACAAGGGCGAATACGCGCTCGATTTGCTCATGATCGCCAAGTATTTCGAGCGCATCGGCGATCACGCAGTGAATATCGCCGAGTGGGTGGTCTTCGCGGTCACGGGCGTGCACAAAGGAGCCTGTGAGCTGTGATCTGGTGCGTGGAAGACGACGCGGGCGTGCGCGAGATCGAGCTCTACACCCTGCGCCAGACGGGCTTTGCGGCCGAGGGCTTTCAGGACGGCGCAGCCATGTTTGACGCGCTCAAGCGCCAGACGCCGCAGCTCATCGTGCTCGACGTGATGCTGCCGGGCATGGACGGCGTACAGATTCTGAAGCGGTTGAAGGAAAATCCGAAGACCGCTGCCCTGCCCGTCATCATGGCCACGGCCAAGGGCGCGGAGTATGACAAGATCATGGCGCTCGACCTCGGCGCGGACGACTATCTGGTCAAGCCCTTCGGCATGCTGGAGATGCTGGCCCGCGTGCGCGCGGTGCTGCGGCGTGCCGCGCCCGGCCGGCCGGCACAGCTGACGCTCGGCGCGATCACGCTCGATACACGGGCACACACCGTCACGGCCAACGGCGCGCGCGTGGAGCTGACGCTCAAGGAATTTGAGCTGCTGCAGCTTCTGATGGCGCATCCCGGCACGGTCTTTACGCGCGAACGGCTGCTCAGCGACGTCTGGGAAATGGACTACGACGGCGAGACGCGCACCGTGGACGTGCACATCCGCACGCTGCGCACCAAGCTCGGCGCATGCGGCGCGCAGGTTGAGACGGTGCGTGGGCTCGGATATAAAATGGAAGGAGAAAGCGTATGACAAAACGAATCCGCCGGGCGATCTTTCTGGTGGCGCTGGCTGTGCTGCTGGCGTGCCTGACGATCGTGATGGGCGTGCTCTATGAATATTTTACCGGCGTGCAGAAAAACGCGCTGCGGCAGCAGGCCGCGCTGGCCGCACAGGGCGTGCAGCTTGACGGCATGGCGTATTTTGACGGCCTTGAGGCAAACGCCGTCCGGCTCACCTGGGTGGCTGCGGACGGAACCGTCCGGTACGACACACAGGCCGCAGCGTCACAGATGGAAAACCATGCTGCGCGTGAGGAGATCGCCGAAGCGATGAAAAACGGCTTCGGCGAGGCCGAGCGGACGTCAGCAACGCTGGCGGAGAAATCGCTCTATTACGCGCTGCGGCTCTCTGACGGCAGCGTTGTGCGCGCGTCGGTGACGCAGTACACGGCCATGACGCTGCTGCTGGGCGTGCTGCAGCCGGTTCTGGTGGTACTTGTGCTGGCCATCATTCTGTCCGCCGTGCTGGCGGGGCAGGTATCGAAACGCATCATCGTGCCGCTCAACGCCATCGATCTCGACCAGCCGCTGGAAAATGATGTCTACGAGGAGCTTTCGCCGCTTCTCACACGCATCGAGCAGCAGCACCGGCAGATTACGGCCAACCGCCAGCAGCTCGAGCGCCAGCGCGACGAGTTTGACGCCGTCACCGGCGGCATGAACGAGGGACTTGTGCTTCTGAGCGAGTCCGGCACGGTGCTGAGCATCAACGCCGCGGCAAGGCGCATCTTCCATGCCGCGCCCGACTGCGTAGGCGACGACGTGCTCACGGTCTGCCGCAGCCTTCCCATGCAGAAGCTGGTCAAAGACGCGCTCGCGGGCCAGCACGGCGAGCTGCAGCTCGAGCGAAACGGCGCGGTATACCAGCTCGATGCGAGCCCGGTCATGTCGAGCGAACATGTGGCGGGCGCGTGCATTCTGGCCTTTGACGTCACCGAGCGCATGCGGGCCGAGCAGCGGCGGCGCGAATTTTCGGCCAACGTCTCACATGAGCTCAAAACGCCGCTGCATGCGATCATGGCCTCGGCCGAGCTGATTGAAAACGAGCTGGCCGCTCCGCGCGACGTGCCGCGCTTTGCCGCCGGCATCCGGGCAGAGGGCGCGCATCTGGTGGAGCTGGTGAATGATATCATCCGGCTTTCCCAGCTCGATGAGGGCGTGGAGCTGCCGCTGGAGGATGTGGAGCTGAAAGAGCTTGCGCAGGAAGCCGTGCGCGCTGTGCGCGATGCGGCGCAGGAAAAGAACGTGACGCTGCAGCTGGACTGCGACGACGTGCAGCTGTGTACCGCGCGCAGGCTCGTCTACGAGATCCTCTACAACCTCTGCGACAACGCGGTCAAATACAACGTACCCGGCGGGCGCGTGGACGTAACGGTGAAGAAAGCGCCGGGTGCGGCCGTGCTGCGCGTGGCCGATACCGGCGTGGGCATCCCGGTTGACGCGCAGGAGCGGGTGTTTGAGCGCTTCTACCGCGTCGACAGGAGCCACTCACGCTCCACGGGCGGCACGGGTCTTGGCCTTTCCATCGTCAAGCACGCCGCGCAGCAGCTGCAAGCGTCGGTCGAATAAAACAGTTTCAGTCCCGGCAGTAATGTCTGCCGGGGCTGTTCTTGCATATATTGAAGCCGTATGATATGATGAAACAGGCCGATAAACTGGAAGTTGTAAGGCAGCCCACTTGCCTCTCCCTTTGGGAGAGGTGCCCCCGTAGGGGGCGGAGAGGGCCCTCTCAGTCACGGCTTTAGCCGTGACAGCTCCCCCAGAGGGGGGAGCCAAGAGCTCATCAACTTCCAATTTGTCGAACAGATAAAGGGCTCATTTCTATACACCGTTCGGTGTACTGTGCGATCTGCGTTTTTGCGCAGCACCAAAGCCTCCCTTGTGTAAAGGGAGGTGGCACGGCGTAAGCCGTGACGGAGGGATTGTCATGCGGCCAAAGTACAATAAGCAGTTGGTTCCTTTGGCAAAACGGCTGCGAAAAGAAATGACCAAGGAAGAACGGCACCTATGGTATGATTTTCTGCGTTCCTACCCTGTCCGGTTTTCCAGACAAAAGGTGCTGGGAAAATATATCGCTGATTTCTATAGCGCAGAAGCAAAACTTGTTATTGAGCTGGACGGTTCTCAACATTATGAGGATAGAAACGTCAAAAAAGATGCAGACCGCACCGCTTTTCTGGAGGGGTACGGTCTGAGCTTCATTCGCATTCCCAACAACGAAGTAATCAGAAATTTCCGTGGAGTTTGTGAGTATATCGATGCTGCGGTAAAGCAATCCCTCAGTCAGCTTCGCTGACAGCTCCCTTTACACAAGGGAGCCCTGGGCGCTGCCGCGCCAGTACATAACATAAAAACCGACCTATGATCGTAACCATAGGTCGGTTTAACTGT
>SFHJ01000058.1 GCA_004555655.1 Clostridiales bacterium | reverse complement strand
GCTGGACAGGAACCAGCGCGAGGGGTACAGCGCAGAGCTCGCCGAGAGGCGACTCCGTGAAAACTTCAAGCGCAGGGGCAAGAAACGAGCAACGGCCGAGACATAAGCCAAGATCACCCGGCGCCCCGCCGGGCCGAAGAAAGGAGACCCCCATGAGAAGCAGAAGAAACAACACGACCCTGACGCGCAAGGTTGACAAGTGGAACCCTCGCAAGGTGTGGCTCATTAAGCGCTACGCCGACGGCCACTACGCCATCAACCAAGAAGTCGGCGGTCGTGTTTTTTATTCCAGCTACCAGAGAGCAACCAAGGCACAGATCGCCGCGATCTTCGCCTGCTGCTAATAGGAGAAGCCAATGCAGCCAGTAAAAACCGAGTACGTCCTGTCGCTGAGCTACGGAAAGGATAGCCTCGCCTGCCTCGGAGCCATCGAGCACCTCAGGTGGCCTCTCGACAGGATCGTGACCGCTGACGTATGGGCGACCGACGACATCCCCGCGGAGTACCCGCCCGTCGTGGCCTTCAAGAAGTATGTAGACAATTACATAAAAGAGCATTACGGGATCACCGTGGAGCACTACTGCGCGACCAGAGTCGATGGCGTCAAAAAGGACAAGGTCACATACAACGACGGTTTTTACCATGTTTTGCAGTCTGGCGATCACGCTGGAACAATCAAGGGATTTCCGATGCAGCGAGGCCCGTGGTGCCAAAAGCTAAAGCTCAACGCTATGGAGCAGGCCGAGAAAATGACCTACGAAAAGCTGTTCTATCATGTGCGAGAGAGTGGAAAGCGAAAAGGCCAGATTGTAGGCTTTCCGTTTATAGGGCACCCCGAGTGTCAGAAGGCTCTCAAGATCGGCGCACTCAGAAAGATGATGAAGGAGGTCAACGGCGCAGAACACAGGGTCGTGCAGTATCTCGGTATAGCTGCGGATGAGCCGGATCGGATCGCCTCTCAAGTCGGCAAGGGCAACATCATGCTGCCCCTCGTGGAGCTCGGGTAGGAGGAAGATCTCTGCGGGCTGTGGTGTAAATACAACGGCCTGCTGTCTCCAACATACGAAACATCCACGCGAGACGGCTGCTGGTTTTGCCACAATCAAGGAGTCGATCAGCTTCGCAACCTGAGAAAAACATACCCCGAGCTGTGGGAGATCCTCTTGAAATGGGACGAGGACAGCCCCGTCACATTCAAACCCGGCAGAACAGTCCACGACTTCGACCGCCGCTTCAAGCTCGAGGACGAGGGACTGCTGAAGGCTGGCGATCCCTGCTTCAAATGGGCGCAGCTCAACGAGCCCATCCAACTATCTTTATTTTGAAAGGAGTGAGCCACATGGAAAAAACGAACAGGATGAAATACGACGCCGCTCTGATCTGCCGGGGATCCTTCCCGGCGGCTCTGGAGGAAAATGGCGAGCCCTGCATCGTGGAGGCCAGCGTCTACCGGCTCAACGCTGTGGCCGCTGCCGGCTTCATGCTGGACGGCCCGGAGGGCCTGCTCCTCCACCTCGGCCTCAGTGAGACCGACACCTACATCACCAAGCACGAGATCGACGACCTCGTCACGGTCGTCAGGATCCTCAGAAAGGAGGAAACAGCATGAACGAGCAAAGCATCCACGAGGAGCTCGCTGCCGTCGTGGCAGCACAGGCCCCGGGCCTGCCTGCTGAGAAGCTGGACGAGCTGGCCGCGGCGGCCGCCGGCCTACACATCAGCCCGGAAACCATGCAGCAGATCCTCGAAGCCTTCGACCGGGTCGCCGAGGCCGTCAAGGAAATGGCCCGCGCTCTGATGGAGGCGTTCAAGCCGATCATCGACTGGGCCAAGAAAACGGCCGAGCGCTTCATCGAGGCGCTGGCTGCCGGCATCGTCCCGAGGAGGAAGTGGCTGCACCTCGCCAAGCACGCCAAGAAGGCCAGAACCCGCAAGAAGTACCGCAACCGCATCAGGCGGGCCGTGTTCGCCGCTCTGGCCGCGGAAGGAGGTGGGAGCTCATGACCGCCAAATGCGTCGGCTGCGGGCTCGACTGGAACGTCAGCATCTACCAGAAGATCCCCCACACCGGCTACATCTGCCCGCACTGTGAGAGCCGGATCCGCGCCGGCGAACCGCTGAAGAATATACAGGCCAGCCCCAAGGGCCGGCCGCCAAGAACGAAAGGAGCAAAACCATGAAAAAAGCACTCAAGACCGCGCCCCGCGGCACCGCCTTCAACTATGCCGGCCAGCGCTGGGTCGTGCTGGAACATAACGCCACCGGCACCCTCTGTCTGACTGAGAAGATCGTCGAGGATCGCGCCTTCGACGACGGCAACTGCAACGACTTCAACAAGTCCAGCAGCCTGCGCTACCTGAACGGCCCCTTCCTCGACACCCTGATCGACGCCGCCGGCTGCTCCAGCGCCTTCCTGACGAGTGAGCTCGACCTGACGGCCGACGACGGCCTGAAGGACTACGGCACCTGCAACGTCACCATCTTCCTGCTGACGGTCGACCAGTACCGGCGCAACCGCGACGTGATCCCCAACGCAGATGACTGGTGGTGGCTGTCCACGGCCGTCAGCACGGCCTCCAATGGGTACGAGCATAGCGCCCGCCGCGTCAGGTACGATGGCACGCTGAACTACAACAACGCCTACCTCGGCGACGACGGCCTGCGCCCCGCTTGCTATCTGGACTCCGATCTCCTGATCTCCTTCGACGAGCAGGACGTGACCGCAGAGCAGGCCGGCGACATCGTCAAGGAGCTGATCGAGAGCTTCGGCGGCAGCTTCGCCACCGAGGAGCAGCTCAGAGCTGCGGCCTTCTTCATGCTCGGCACGCTGCGAGCCACCAGAGAACAGGAGGCGGCCCATGAGTAACCTGACCGCCCTGCTGAACAAGTACAAGGCCCTTGTGATCTTCGACACCGAGACCAGCGGCCTCGACTTCGACAAGGATCAGATCATCGAGCTGGCGGCCCTGCGCGTGGAGCGCACAGCCTCCGGCGGGCTGAGGATCGCCGGCAAGATGGACACCTTCATCAAGCTGCCCGAGGGCGAGACGCTGCCGGAGAATATCGTCAGCCTGACCGGCATCACCGACACCCTCCTCCAGACCGAGGGCGTGCAGCCGGCCAAGGCGGCCAGCCAGATCGCCAAGCTCATGCAGCCGGGGCCCGTCCTGATGATCGCCCACAACGCACAGTTCGACGCCTGCTTTCTGCGCGGCCTGCTGCGCGGCGCAAAGGTCGGCCGGATCGACTGGCTGGACAGCCTGACGGTCTACAAAGACCGCCGGCCATACCCTCACAAGCTCGCCAACGCGATCCTCGCCTACGAGCTCGAGGACAAGGTGCAGAACAGCCACCGAGCGATCGACGACGTGCTGGCCCTGTTCGAGGTGCTGAAGGCGATGGACGACGAGCGTGACGACCTCGCTGCCTACGTAAACCTGTTCGGCTACAACCCGAAGTACGGCGTCAGCGGCCGCAGGATCGTCGGCGTCAGATATGAGCCGCAGGGCTTCAACAAAGCCATGACGCGGCCGGAACAAACCCTCCCGGCCCGCATGGCCCGGAGGTGAGGACAATGAGCAAGAGCTCGCCGATCACAATCACGAGCGAGGAGCTGCGCGAGCGCGTCGAGGAGTACCTCGACCGCTGGATCCCGGACGACGTCTGGAACCGCAGCGAACCCTACGCCCGCCGCAAGCTCGACCTCTGCCGGAAACGGGAGCCGGAGGTCGAATACTACAACAACGAGTACCTCGTACTGCTGGCAGCGGACACCGTCAGAGAGGCGGAGTTCAGCGACTTCACCCTCGCGGACTACGCCGCGAAGATGGCAGCCAGAGCTACGAGCTGAGAGGAGAAAACAATGGCAACAGTAACAAAAAGGGCCGCCTGCTGCAATCAGGCGACCCCTGCGAGAAGAACAGGCCAGCCAGCCGTCGGATCTCGCTCGTCGTACAGTATAGCACGAAAGAAGCGCCGCGCCAAGTACCTGCGCCGGCAAATCGCCTGCCTGCTGCTCGCTGCTGCCGCCCTGACCGCCCTGATCTACGTCGTGGCCGGGGCGCTGACCCCGGACAAGCCCGGGACGGGCACAGTGGTGACGCCGCGGCCGGGCATCGAAACGCAGACCCCAATCCAGACGCCGGCAGCAGAACCGACACCGACCCCACGCTTCGAGCTGAGCGCAGCAGAGCGCGACGTCGTCGAGCGCGTGGTCATGGCCGAAGCCGGCGGCGAGTCCTTCGAGGGGCAAATGCTGGTCGCACAGTGCATCCTCAACGCCTGCGAAAAGACCGGCACGCAGCCCTCCGAGGTCGTCGTGACGTTCAAGTATGCACCAGCCCGCCCGGAGCCGACCGACAGCGTCAGGGAGGCCGTGGCGGCAGTATTTGACGCCGGCGAGTTCATCACCGACGAGCCGGTCATGTTCTTCTACAACCCCGCAAAAGTCACAAGCACATGGCACGAGAGCCAGACCTTCGTCATCGAGGTCGGCGGCCATCGCTTTTTCGCAGAAAGGAGCCAAGACAATGAGTGATAAAACCAACGCGGCCATCGCCGCAGAACAGCAGGCAGCAGCTACCGAGGAAAGCTCGGCAGCTCAGCAGGCCGAGGCCCTGCCGGCTGCCACCCTCGAGGAGCTCGAGGAGTTTGACATCGGCAGCATCGCCGATCAGGAGGCCCCGCGCTTCAGGATCACGGACGACCGCTGCGCAGACTGGGCCGTCCGCAAGATAGCCGAGGAGCGTGCGGAGTACGACCGCCTGAAAGAGCTGGCCGACCAGCAGGTCGCAGCCATCACCGAGAAGATGGAGGCAGCCAAGCGCCGGCTCGAGAACGGCACATCCTACCTGACGAGCTGCCTCGCCGAGTATTTCCGCACCGTACCCCACAAGACCACCAAGACGACCGAGAAATACCGCCTTCTCTCCGGCACCCTGACCCTCAAGAAGGGCGGCACCAAGGCAACGCCGGACGACGCGAAGCTGGTGCCGTGGCTGAAGGCCAACGGCTTCGGCGACTAC
>SFHJ01000057.1 GCA_004555655.1 Clostridiales bacterium | reverse complement strand
CATGGCGCCCTTGCGGTGGTTGACCAGCATGGGCTGGGCGTTGTTGCGGTTCAGGGTGCCGGTGGTGCCGTAGCGGCAGTGGCCCACGGCCATCTGACCCTCATGCATCTTCTCCAGCACGTCCCGGGTGAACACGTCCGTCACCAGGCCAACGTCCTTGTGGCAGGTGATCACGCCGTCGTCATTCACCGCGATGCCGCAGCTCTCCTGGCCGCGGTGCTGCAGGGCGTACAGCGCGTGATAGGCCTCGGCCACCACGCCCTCGCCGCTGCGGCGGTAAATGCCGAACACACCACATTCTTCATGCAGCTTGTCAAACATTGATCTTTACTCCCCCATCAGGCGCTTGAGGATCTCCTGGTAGGCGTCCTCCACACCGCCCAGGTCGCGGCGGAAGCGGTCCTTGTCCAGCTTCTCATGGGTCTTGCTGTCCCAGAAGCGGCAGGTGTCGGGGCTGATTTCATCCGCCAGCACCAGGGTGCCGTCGCTGGTGATGCCGAACTCCAGCTTGAAGTCGATCAGCTCGATCTCGCTCTGCTTCAGGTAGTCGGACAGCAGGCGGTTGATCTTCAGCGCGTAGGCGGCAATCTGATCCAGCACGGGCTTGCTCACCCAGCCCATGGCCATGATGTGGTACTCGTTCACCATGGGATCGCCCAGCTCGTCATCCTTGTAGCAGTACTCGATGACGGTGCTCTTCAGCTTGGTGCCCTCGGGCAGGCCAAGGCGCTTGGAGAGGGAACCGGCGGCGATGTTACGCACGATGACCTCCAGGGGAACGATCTGCACCCGGCGAACCACGGTTTCCCGGTCATTCAGTTCTTCCACAAAGTGCGTGGGCACGCCCTGCTTTTCCAGTTCCTGTGCTAGATACTCCCTCGCCTTGTCCGCTTTGCCCAAAACCCGTGCCGCGAGAGAAACGCTGGACACCGAATAAAGGATTGCCCGTTTGTGGGCCTGCGGCGTTATGGGGAGCTGCGCCCTGCTGTTCTTCACCAGCGTGATCGAGCGGTCGATGATACGGGCTGCGGCCGCACGGTGCTCCGGACATCCAATGACAGACAGGCCTTCCTCCGCCGGCATCAGCGCATTTGTACGTTGTTTTTCGTGCAGCCGCAGCATTGCTTTGAACGCCAGAACGCGCAGTACCGCTTCATCCAGCCGTTCCTGCGTCAGTTGGCCGGACTCCAGCCCCTCCCACATGAACCGCAGATCCTCGTCATGGTCGCGATAGTATAAAATCATATCGCAGCCGCTCTGCACGGCAATGGGCAGGAACTCACTGCGCCGCATTTTTCCTGTGAGGCCCACCATGTGTGTCGCGTCGGTGATGATAAGCCCGTTGAAGCCCAGCTTTTCACGCAGAAGGCCCTGCAGAAGTTCCGGTGCCACCGTGGCGGGCATAATCTCCTCGTCCCGTATGCCGGGCCGCAGCTTGCGGGAATAGGCAGGCTGCTGGATATGCCCCACCATGATGCTGGGTACACCCGCGCCGATCATTCCCTGGTACACCTTCCCGTAGGAGGCATCCCATTCCTCGCAGGTACAGTCATTTACCGTAGTGACAATATGCTGGTCCCTGTCATCACAGCCGTCACCGGGAAAATGCTTCATGCAGCAGGCGACGCCTGCCTCGTTTGCCCCTTTCATGTAAGCGAGGGCCATCTCCAGCACAGTGTCTGGATTGCTGCCGAAACAGCGCGTAGGAATAACACAGTTGCGCCAGTTCCGGTCAATATCCACAACTGGGGCAAACGTCCAGTTGCAGCCCACCGCCGCCGCCTCGCGGCAACCGTACAGTCCCATCTCATAAGCGCTGCGGGTATCTCCTGTGGCCGCGCATGCAATGCCTTCCCCGATTTTTGTGCCGCCTGTCATTGCACCGTTACCGCCCGCCTCCACATTGGCTGCGATGAGCAGCGGGATTCGGCTGTTTTTTTGTGCCGCCGCGTTTTGTCTGTACAGTTCCCGGGGCTTGCGGTTATTGTAGCGCAGGCCGCCGGATGGATATCTTCCAAGCAGTGCGGCGGTCTGCTTCCCGGTGTCGTTCCACAGCATATCCACAAACAGCTGGGCGATTTTTCTTCCTGTGTCATGGCATTGAACGTGTCGTTTACCCAGCGTACGGCGTTATCGTCCAAATCGAATGGCTTGGCGCGCATATCAAAACTCATATCGTGTCCTCCCGTACGGCGTCATCCTCATTGAAACAGAGCCAGCAGCCGCTGCCACAAGCTGAGCGTCTGTGCCTCCTGCGCCGGTGCCCGCCGCGCCTCCGCTTCTTCAATGGCCGGCGTCGTCATTACAAACTGCACGGCGTCTACCTGCGTGTTTTTTTCGCTTACAAATGAGCATATCTCATAATCCGCACCTGTAAAGCCGTCAATCAGCTCGTCTATCTTATCATTGAGCTGGCTGTCCATATCGCTTGTACGGCCGCGCAGCTCCCCAGTGCCTTCGGCCAGCTCACTGCTGCCGCCCGCAAGCCGGGCCGCGCCGTCGGTCAGCGACCGAGACCCCTGCTGTAAGCTGGCCGCACCGCCCGATACCTGGGCCGCACCCGCCTGTAATCGGGCTGTGCCGTCCGCCACTTGAGACGCAGCCCGAGCTGCGCTGTCCACTCCATTTGTATATTGCAGCAGGCCCTGGTAAAATGCGTCAAATCCTGTCAGCTGCGTTGCCAGTGTATTCAGCGGCTTGATCAAAGCACTGTCCGCCCCAGTCGCCTGCTCTACCGCGGCGGCAATCTCGCTCTGGACAGCATCGCCCGCCATTGCAGACTCGATATTCATAGCGATAAGTCCCTGTACTTCGTCACTGACCATCTGCCCGTCAATCTGCTGCTGAATGGCCGCCTGGGTCTCCGGCATTGCCATCACGGCGTCCACTTGCTTTTGCACCTCGTTCTCCACCTGCGTATCGATCTGCTGCTGCACCTCCGGCGAGACCATCGCTGTGTCCGTCACCGTTTCCAGCAGGGCTTCTCTTTCCGAAGCAGTGCCCCCATACCCGATTTGCCGGACAGAAAAACAATCTGTATAATGGAAAGGGGTAATGAAAAATGTCAACCAAAGAACGAAAGCACCCAGCGCCGCCGCGTTACGATGAGGCCTTCAAGGCGGGGGCAGTGCGGATGGTCACCGAGCAGGGGCGGCCCAGCCGGGAGGTGGCCGCGGAACTCGGCATCTGCATCGACACGCTGCGCAGCTGGCTGAAAGCGGCGGGCGCACCATCGCCGGGGCAAGCTGACCGCCAAAACCGCGACGCCAGACGCCTGCGCGAACTGGAGGCGGAGATTCGAGCACTGCGCAAGAAGCTTGAAGAGAAAGACGGGGTCATTGACATCCTAAAAAAATCCGTCGGCATACTTTCCAAACCATAGAGGACAAGTACCGGTACATCCGTACGGCCCGCGCGGGGGCCTCTGTGGAACTTGTATGCCGACTGCTGGAGGTCTCCCGCAGCGGGTACTACGAATGGCTGGGCCGCAAACCTTCTTTGCGCCGGCAGAAGGATCAGGAACTGAAACGCCGGCTGCTGAGCCTGCACCAGCGTTATCCCGCCCTTGGGCTGGACAGCCTGTATCACCTGATCCGCCCGCAGCTTTCCTGCTCGCGCAAGCGCATCCACCGCCTGATGAACGAGATGAACATCTCCTCCACACGCAGGCGTGCCTACAAAGCCACGACCAACTCAAGACACGCGCACCCCATCGCGCCCAATCTCCTTGCGCGCCGCTTCTCCTTTGACAAGCCAGACACCGCATGGGTCGGCGATATTACCTATATCCCCACCGGCGAGGGCTGGCTCTACTGCGCTGTTGTGAAAGACCTTTGCACAAAGCAGATCGTCGGCTACGCCTTCTCCGACCGCATCGACACAAATCTCACTCTCGCCGCCCTCGGCATGGCCGTCCGGCGCCGCAAGCCTCTGCCCGGCCTCATCTTCCACTCCGACCGCGGCGTCCAATACGCCGCCTACGCTTACCGTCAGCGTCTCGCCAGTCTCGGCATCCGGCAAAGCATGTCCCGCAAGGGCGATCCCTATGACAACGCCGTGGCCGAAAACTTCTTCAGCTGCCTCAAGTGCGAGTGCGTCCATCTGCGCCATTTCGCCTCAAGGGCACAAGCCATGGCAGACGTCTTCGCTTATATCGAGACTTTTTACAATCCGGTGCGCCTCTGAGCATCCCGCCGCCTGAGTGTGATACGACAAGATATCCTGCGTTTCTTTCTGTTTTTTCTTCATTTTTACTGTCCACGAAACCGGGAAGGGCACAGGCGTCCTCTGCGCATAATCTTCTGCCCACATCCATCTCAAACTCTGCGGATTTTTTTGATGGGGACGAGGGACGTGAGGGGATAGCAGCCAATGCGCTGCCTTGTCTGCCAGCAACAGGAGCGTGACACGCTCCTGTCACAGCTCCCATGGAGGAACAGTCCACCGATAGCTCTGCGGAACGCCGCGCCGGTCAAGGTATTCCTGCCGTGCCTGCTCCCGTTCTTCCTTGGTCGGTGCCGTCTTATACCGGGAATAGAGCTGCCGGTTCAGCATGGCGTCGAGCTTCTGCTCCAAGCCCTGATGGATTTCTTCTTCGTAGTCATCCTCACCCCGCAGATGGTACATGGCGAGGTCGATGAACAAATCGTAGGGGATTTGTACGGTCTTCATTCTGCTTCGCTCCTTTCCGCGACGGTCGCAACGATTGCGACGGTTATTCTAGCGGTATCAGATTTACCGTTGCAACCGTCGCAGCCGTCGCGCGGATTATTCGTTTGCGGCTACGAAGATCAGTGTGATACACCGACCTTCATGACGAACCTTGTTCTCATAGCGGACATGGTATTCATCCAGCAGCCTACCGGACTTTACATTCAGATACTTGCTTAGTACGTTTGCCGCCATACCGACATGGACGGCATCGGCAAGCGCAGAGGGCGAGCCTGTCCAGATTGGATGTTCTGCGGACAGCAACCCGGAAACGACTTCCAGAACATGATCGGGCGGCTCTTTGTGCAGCTCGTTTTCCGCCTTTTCAAGATTCCAGATCTGCGTGTCGGCATCCTTTTTCAGATAGAGAATCTGATCCTGCTGGTCGCGCCCCACCACGTCGATAGTTGCCTCCAATGCCGTGCGCTTTTTCTTCTGCATGAGAAGCGACCCGTCTGCGCAGCCGAGCAATCCCGTTGTACCGGAGATCATTTCAAAGCTGTCACCGGCAGGCTGCTTGCGGGTGTGGTGAACAGTCAGGACGCAGATGCAATGCTTGTCGGCAAACTGCTTGAGTTTGCCGATGATCTCATAGTCGCTGGCGTAGCTGTACGCCTCGCCGCCGACCTCGCGT
>SFHJ01000037.1 GCA_004555655.1 Clostridiales bacterium | reverse complement strand
CTTACTGCTTGAAACCATTGATATGACTGGATTTTTCCAGATCCTATAATTACACTCCGACCATCGGTGAGTCCTGAAAGGGCTCACCGATTTTTTATTCTTGCTCACGGCCTGCAAGCCATCGATTTTACTGACTTTCTCCAGATCCTTTCATGACACTCGAACCAAAGCCGGGAAGACCCAATGGATATTCCCGGCATTTTGCTGCTTTCGGGCGGATGGAAAATGCGATATTTACAAAACGGTAAATATCGGTTATAATAGAATGTCAAATTGTGTTCAAGTAGTGAAGAGAGATTCAAACCGGCGACAGAAATGCGGCGGTTGGAAGAAAGGAGCCATCGATGGACGGCTTTGACTTCAAAAAACTCAATCACGAGGTTGATGATTTGCTCTCAGATGTCAAGAACCTGCTGGGCGGGGAAGACAGCGCAGCGGATGCGGCAGAGCGCGCCGAAGAGGCTGCTGCGCCGGATGTTCCGGCGCCCGATACACAGCTGCCGGCGGACGAGGGCGTCAGGAGTGCGGACGACATCCACATCGACTACGCGAAATTCTACGGCGAAGCGCCCGGCGAGCCGGACGGGGGCTCCGAAGATGCGGTTGTTTTTCAGCCGCTCACGGCCTACGAGCAGTCAAAGCCTGCGTATCAGACGGCCAAGCGCGCCGAGTATGAACGTGCGCGCGAGCAGGAGCGCCTTGCACGCGAACGGGAACGGCTCTCACGCGAGCAGGAGGAGGAACGCATCATGCGCCGCATGGAATCCGAGCAGAAGCGCCGCCGCGGCCGCAGGCAAGCGCCCATGGACGAGGCGGCATACTCGGAATGGCTCTACGAGCAGGGAGACGGGGAAGCCACGCGCGCGCAGCGCGAAGCGGCTGCGCAGTTTGCTGAAAGCGGCGGCAGCAGACGTCAGAAGCGCCAAAGGCGGCACATGGGCACGGGCTGGACAATTCTCATCGTCCTGCTGGTGCTGATGATCGGCGCCGCTGCGGCGGTACATTTTCTTTGGGCGAAGCAGCCGGTGGCCGAGGAAGGCCTCGGCACGCGCAGAGACGGCTGCACCACGATCCTTATTGCGGGCACCGACAAGGGCGGATACCGCACGGATACGATGATGCTGCTGTCCATCGACCGCGAGGCGGGAAAGCTGAGCCTTGTCTCCATCCCGCGTGACACGCTGATCTACTGCGAATACTCCGTGCCGAAGATCAACTCAGCCTATGGCTTTGCAGGCGGCGGCGAGGACGGTATGCAGGAGCTGCTAAAGCGCGTGGGCGAGATCATCGGTTTCCAGCCGGATGGCTATGTGGTACTCGACCTGACGGCATTTGAGCAGCTGGTCGACCTCATGGGCGGCGTGAAATTTAATGTGCCGATGGATATGAACTATTCCGATCCATCACAGGACTTGTACATCAATCTCAAGGCAGGCGAGCAGACGCTTTCTGGGCAGACTGCCATGCAGCTTGTGCGCTTCCGCTCGGGCTATGCCACGGCCGATCTGGGAAGAGTGGACGTGCAGCGGCAGTTCGTCTCTGCGGCGCTGGAGCAGTGGCTGTCGGTGAAAAATATCTTAAAAGTCCCCGCGGCGCTGAAACTCTTGTCACAGTCGACGCAGAGCAGCCTGACGTCTGCCAACTATATCTGGCTGGCCGAGGCCGCGCTGGCCTGTGACCGCGCGAATATTCAGACGAGGACGCTTCCCGGCGCAGCGACGTATATCGCGGGTGGATCTTACTATGTGCTCGACGCAGTCGGCGTGGCGCAGACTGTCAACGAGTGCTGCAATCCATATGAACAAGGAGTGGCCGTATCGGATCTGTATATCCGCGTCGGCTGATGAATGCCATGTATGTGAATGAGACTGTTTTTTCCGGAAGGCCTGCGTCGGCGGACGGCCGGATGGAAAAGGAAATGAAGTGCTATGACGTGCTGGACGCGCTGGGAATCTCCTATCTGCGCGCCGAGCATGACTTTGCCGACACCATCGAGGCATGTGAACAGGTGGAGAAGGTGCTGGGGCACGAGATCTGCAAGAACCTGTTTCTGTGCAACCGGCAGAAGACGCAGTTTTACCTCCTGATGCTGGAGGGAAACAAGGTCTTTAAGACGAAGGATCTGTCAAAGCAGCTGGGCGTGGCGCGGCTGTCGTTTGCTGGAAGCGAGGAAATGCTGCAATATCTGGATATTACGCCCGGCTCGGTGAGCGTGCTGGGGCTCGTGAACGACACGGAAAACCGCGTGCAGCTGGTCATCGACAAGCCTGTATACGAGGCCGGGACGCTCTGCTGCCACCCGTGCATCAACAGCGCAACGCTGCAGCTTTCGATGCGCGACATCGTCGAGAAATTTTTGCCGCATGTACGCCATACGCCGATCGTGGTCGACCTGCCGGAGCCGGCAGAGCAGGAATAAGGAGGAACTGAGATGAAACATCTGAAGCAGCTTCTTTTGGGCGCGGTGCTGTTGGAAGGTGGCATTTTAGGCTTCGTCGGATTTCTGATCGCCTGCACGCAGAAGGTAGTACCGGGCGCGAGAAGCACGGTACTCGGCTGCGTGCACGGCGCGAAAGACTGGATTTTTGTACTCGGCTTTGCCGCGATGGCAGTTGTGGGGCTGGTTGTGGCTGTGAAAAGCCTGAACGGGCGGGATTGAAAAGAAGATGATAGAATACGGCCGCCTGCAAATGCAGGCGGCCGCATGTTTTTTGCCTGTGCTTAACCCTGTGACGGTACAAGCGCGTATTTCTGGCTGAAGGCCTTATAATCGGCGAGAAATGCGGGAGTGTCGGAGCGGTAGTTGTCAAGATACTCATGCAGATCGAGGCTTGCATGCTGCATCTCAATGACGCAGCCTGCGATGTTTGAACAGTGGTCTGCCACGCGCTCAAGGTTCGTCAGCAGATCAGACCACACGAAGCCCACGTCCAGCGTACATTCGCCGCGCTGCAGGCGCAGGATGTGGCGCGTTCGGAGCTGCTCTTTGAGCGTGTCGACGACCTGCTCGAGCGGTTCGACCTTGGCTGCGGCAGCCAGATCGTCCTGAATGAACGCGCGGATGGACAGGCTCGTGATCTCATTGACGGCGGAGGTGAGCGTGGAGAGCTCTTTCTGCGCCTGTTCGGAGAAGCGGATGCCCTTGTTGTTTATTTCCTCGGCGGACTCCAGCAGGTTCACCGCGTGGTCGCCGATGCGCTCGAAATCGCCGATGATATGCAGAAGTTTTGCCGATTCGGTGCTGTCGCGGCTGGACATTGAGCGCGCGCCCAGCTTGACGAGATACGTGCCGAGAATATCCTCGTAGCGGTCTGTCTGATCTTCCATCTCGCGGATGCCGTCGGCCAGCGGGACGGTATAGTGGTCGAGCGAAACCAGCGCATCCTGCAGCGCGCGCTCGGACACGCGGGCCATCTGCTCGGTGACCTTGCGGCAGCGTTCGACGGCGAGCGAAGGCGTGTCGAGAAGACGCTCATCCAACTGCTCGGAGCGCTCGGGGTCGCTCTTTTTGTCGGGGATGAGGCGCATCGAGAGCTTTTCCAGCAGCCGCGACATGGGCAGCAGCAGCGCGGTGCACAAAATGTTGAAGACCGTGTGCACAACGGCGATGCCGAACTGGTCAATGGGCTGGGTGATGATAGCAAGGTCGAGAATGGATGTGAGCACGCAGTAGACAGCGAGCCAAACGACAGTGCCGATAATGTTGAAGCACAGATGCACCATGGCTGCGCGGCGGGCGTTCTTGTTCGCACCGACGGAGGAGATGAGCGCCGTGACGCAGGTGCCGATGTTCTGCCCCATGATGATGGGGATGGCCGCGCCGTAGGTGATTTGGCCGGTGGAGGCCAGCGCCTGCAAAATGCCGACCGACGCAGACGACGACTGGATGATGGCCGTGAGCACCGCACCTGCCAGCACGCCAAGAACAGGGTTGGTGAACATGAGAAGAATATTGGCGAACGCGGGCTCATTACGAAGGCCGGAGACCGCGCCCGACATGGTCTCCATGCCGAACATGAGGATGGCGAAGCCGAGCAGAATCACACCCGTGTCCTTGCGCTTGCCGGTCTTGGCCGTCATGTAGAGCACGATGCCGATGAGTGCAAGGATCGGCGTGAACGACGACGGCTTTAAAAGCTGTACGAAGAAATTGGAGCTCTCGATGCCGGTGAGGCTCAGCAGCCACGCGGTTACCGTGGTGCCGACGTTCGCGCCCATGATGACGTTGATGGCTTGGCGCAGCGTCATGACGCTGGAGTTGACAAGGCCGACAACGATGACGGTGGTGGCTGATGACGATTGAATGACGGCCGTGACGAGAAGGCCCGTCAGAAAGCCCATGAGCTTGCTGCTGGTAAGCTTGCCCAGAAGCGAGGTGAGCTGGTCGCCCGCGCGCTTTTCCAGTGACGAGCCCATCAGGCTCATGCCGAACAGAAACAAGCTGAGTCCGCCGATGAGCGTGAGTACGTTGAAAAGATTCATCTGTCTTTTTTTCCTTTCCCTGATATACTACGTTATCAAGGATAGTTTATGCGGATTAAATCCGAAGACATGCCGCTGTAAAAAGATTTTTAAGTTTTGCGCGGAAATGTTAAATGGGGTTAAAAATGGCCCGCCTTGCAGATGCAGGCGAGCCGGGGATGTAACGCGTATTAAAAGATGACGCTGAAGGTCGAGCCCTTTCCGGGTTCGCTCTTGAGCTCGACGCGCGCGCCGTGGTACTGTGCGGCGTGCTTGACGATGGACAGCCCGAGACCCGTGCCGCCGACGTCCTTGGAATGGCTCTTATCGACGCGGTAGAAGCGCTCAAACACGCGGTTCTGGTGCGCGTAGGGGATGCCGATGCCGGTGTCCGAGACGCGCAGCACCGTCTGCGTGCCGGATTTTTCAATGCTGACGGTGACTTTGCCGCCGGGTACATTATATTTAATGGCGTTGTCGCAGAGATTATAGATCATCTCGCTGAGCAGATGCGGCACGCCCTCGATTTCGGCATGCCGGCCGGTGAGAGACAGCGTGACGTTCTGACGGCTTGCTGCCGCGCGCAGCTGCTCAAGCACCTGCCCGGCGAGCGGGTAGAGATCGACCATCTCGCGTGTGAACAGGGAAGAGTCCTCGTCCAGCCGCGAGAGCTTGATGATATCATCGATCAGGTCGATGAGCCGGCGCGATTCCCGGTAAATATCGCCGGAGAACTCGCGCATCTTCTCCACCGGCACAAGGCCCTCTTTCATGAGCTCGGCAAAGCCGGAGATGGAGGTGAGCGGCGTTTTGAGCTCGTGCGAGACGTTGGCCGAGAACTCGCGGCGCAGCGCCTCACGCTGTTCACGCTCGGTGACGTCAATGAAGATGATGACCGCGCCCACGACCTGCCCGCTGGAGATGACAGGGTTGGCCACCACCTGCCACGTGCTCTCATCAAGGCAGAGCAGCAGCTCATCGTGATTGCCGCTGAGCGCCGTATCGACGACGCGCAAGACCTCCTCACGGCGGCACGACTGGTAGAGATTGGCGCCCGCACCGCCGCCGTCGAGCTGCAACAGCTGCATGGCGCTGTGGTTGCTGGAGAGGATCGAGGTCTTCCCGTCGACCAGAAGAAAGCCCTCGCGCATATTTTCCGTGATAGCGGAAAACTCCTGCTGGCGCAGCCGCAGCTCATCCATCTGCTCATTGATGGTGCGGTTTTGCTGGCGCAGGCGGTCAACGAGCGGCTGGAGCTCACTGTACGCGCCGTCGATCTCGGGATGGTCGAGGTCGATGGCGTTGATGGGCTTTGTGATCTGCTTGGCCAGACGGAAGGCGATCACGCCGCACAGCACAAGAATCAGCAGTGTGACCCACAGAAACGGCGTAAGCAGCATGAGAAGCATCGCCGCCATGGAGGTCTGCGTACACGCCACGCGCAGGACGCTGCCGTTTGACAGGCGCACGGCATAATAGTGGTTGCGCTCGAGCAGTGTCTGGGAGTAACGCGAGCTCTGCCCGACGCCGTCTTTGCGCGCCTCGGCGATCTCCTCGCGGTCAAGGTGGTTGGAGAGCGTGTCGATGTCCGCCGCGTTGTCAAAGAGCACGGTACCGTCGGCATCGATGAGCGTGATGCGGTCGTCACCCGAGAGGGTATCGAGATACGACGGGCCGATGCGCTCAACAGCGTGGGCGATATAGTCCGCCTCGATGGCAAGTTTGTCGAACGCCTGCGATTCATAGTTGGAGAACATGACGCCAAAGAACAGCGCGCTGCATGCCAGCAGCACGCAGATGCCGATCAAAAAGGCGTTGCGGAAGATTTTGAAGGTCATACGCCGCCCCCGATTTTGTAGCCGACGCCGCGCACCGTTTCGATGTAGCTGCCCGCCTCGCCCAGCTTGACGCGAAGCGTGCGGATGTGCACATCGAGCGTGCGGTTCTCACGCTCAAATTCAAAGCCCCAGACACGGTCCATGAGCGTGTCGCGCGTGAGCACGATGCCGCGGTTTTCCAGCAGCAGGCAAAGAAGCTCAAACTCTTTGTGCGTGAGCGTGACGTTTTCGCCGTTTACCTGCACAATATGGCGCGCCGGGCAGACATAGAGACAGCCGATGCAGTATTCCGCCGCTGCGCTGTCCGTGGGCCCCGAGCGGCGCAGAACCGCGCGCACGCGCGCGACCAGCTCAAGCATGCCGAAGGGCTTGGAGATAAAATCGTCTGCGCCGTTGTCAAGGCCGATCACGCGATCGTATTCCGCGTTTTTGGCCGTGAGCATAATGATGGGAAGGCGCTTTGTGGCGCTGGCTGCGCGCAGGCGCTGCAGAATGTGCAGCCCGTCCTCCTCGGGCAGCATGATATCGAGCAGCACGAGCTCGGGCAGCTGCTGCTCCATGGCCTTCCAGAACTCGGACGGCAGGGAAAAGCCCAGCGCCTCGTAGCCCTGACTCTGCAGGCCGTATACGACCAGTTTGCGGATGGAATCGTCGTCTTCCAACAGGTAGATCATGTCCAATCCCGGTCCTTTCGTAAAAAAATCAAAATTATTTTAGCGTGGATTTGTAAAATGCGACACCATTGGTATGTCAATTCTATGTTAAATCTTGAAAAAAAGCAAGAGTTAACATAGATTTAAGATAACCATGTCGAAAGATTTAACATTGTGCCAGTATTGTAAAATCAGTAAGATGGAGGGGTATGGGCATGGATATTTCGAATGTAATCGCGCTGCTCAGCGGCATTGCGCTGTTCCTGTTTGGCATGTCGCTGATGGGCGATGGCCTGAAAAAGGTCGCGGGCAACCGTCTGGAGGTCATTTTGTACCGCCTGACCAGCAATCCCATCAAGGGCGTGCTGCTCGGTACGGGCGTCACGGCGGTCATCCAGTCGTCGTCTGCCACATCCGTCATGGTTGTCGGCTTCGTCAACTCCGGCATGATGAAGGTACGCCAGGCCATCGGCATTATTCTCGGCGCGATTCTCGGTACGAGTATCACGGGCTGGATCATCTGCCTGTCCGACCTCGGAGGAGGCGGCGGCTGGGTGAGCCTGTTCTCCACGGCCACGCTGACGGGTATCATCTCTGTCGTCGGCATTATTCTTCGCATGTCTTCGAGCAACTCTGTGAGAATGCACGTCGGGGACATCCTGATGGGCTTTGCCGTTTTGATGTTCGGCATGTCCGCCATGTCGGGCGCGGTGGCGCCGCTTCGCACCAACGAGACGTTCTTGAACGTCATGACCACCTTCTCCAATCCGCTGCTGGGCATTTTGTTCGGCGCGCTGTTTACCGGCGTGTTGCAGAGCGCATCGGCGGCCGTTGGTATTCTGCAGGCGCTGGCTTCCACGGGCGCCATCAGCTTTTCTGTGGCGCTGCCGATCATCATGGGCATCGCAATCGGCGCGGCCGTGCCGGTTCTGTTCTCGGCCATCGGCGCGAACGTGAACGGCAAGCGCACGGCATATGTGTATCTTGTCATCGACGTGGTGGGCGTCGTGCTGTGGGCATCAATCTTCTATCTGATCAATGCGATCTCACCGTTTTCGTTTATGCAGAACACCATGTCGAGCGTCGGCATCGCGTTCGTCAACACCGTCTTCCGCTTCCTCATGGTGCTGGCGCTGATGCCGTGCATCCAGCTGATCGAGAAGTTCATCATACTGCTGGTTCCGGACAAGCGCGCGCAGCAGGTGAAAAAAGAGGGAATGCAGCTGGAAGAACGCTTCCTGCGGCACCCGCCGCTCGCCATTGAGCAGAGCCGCATTACCATCAACAAGATGGCCATGAAATCGCAGGAGAACTTCGACGACGCGGTTGCGCTGCTGGGGCTCTATTCGGCCGACGGCTACAAGCGTGTGGCCGACATGGAATCGGAGGTCGACGGCTACGAGGATATGCTGGGCAGTTACCTCGTCAAGCTGACGGTCAACGAGCTGTCCGAGCGGCAGAATAAAGAGGTTTCCAAGTTCCTGCACACCATCTCCGATTTCGAGCGGATCTCTGACCACGCGCTGAATATCTCCGAGACAGCCAAGGAATTGCATGAAAAGAATGTGACCTTCTCCAAGGGCGCGGCGCATGAGCTGCAGGTGCTGCAGGCGGCGGTTGTCGAAATCGTTCGCATCACAGTCAAGGCGTTCACGGCCAACGACCTTGAGCTTGCCAAGCGTGTCGAGCCGCTGGAGGAGCTGATTGACGATCTGTGCGACGAGATGAAGCTGCACCACATTGACCGGCTGCAGCGCGGCGTGTGTACGCTGATGCAGGGCTTCATCTTCAACGACCTTCTGACCAACTACGAACGTGTGGCGGACCACTGCTCCAACATTGCCGTTGCAATGATCGAACTGGAATTGGATTCGTTCGACACGCACGAATATCTCAACAGCGTCAAGCAGTTGAAAGAGAGTTCGTTCGCGCAGCACTACGAGCAGTACAGCAAGATCTACTCCATCTGAACAAAATCACGGCGCGCGGCCCGGCTGGGGCCGCGCGCTGTTGCTTTTTTGCGTGCGGGGTGCTAAAATCTGAGGGAATGGAGGCGAGGCTATGACGGGACGGTTCGCACCCAGCCCAAGCGGGCGGATGCACCTCGGAAACGCGTTTTCCGCGCTTCTGGCCTGGCTTTCGGTCAGAAGCTGCGGCGGGACGATGGTGCTGCGCATTGAGGATCTCGACCCGGTGCGCTGCCGCGCGGAATACGCCGATCAGGTGAAGCGCGACCTTACATGGCTGGGTCTCGACTGGGACGTGGAGCAGACGCCGCAGTCATTGCGCGCTGCAGCGTACCGGAAGCAGTTTGAGCGGCTTGCGCAGTTGGGGCTGGTGTATCCGTGCTACTGCTCGAGAAACGAGCTGCTTGCGGCCTCTGCTCCGCACGCGTCCGACGGGCAGGCCGTCTATCCCGGCACGTGCCGGTATCTTTCGCAGGACGAGCGCGGGAAAAAGCAGAAAATGCCAAGCTGGCGTGTGATGGTTCCGGACGAGACAGTTTCGTTTGTGGACGGCCTGCAGGGAGAGTATCATGAGAATCTGCTGCGCGGCTGCGGCGATTTTATCATCCGCCGGGCAGACGGCGTGTACGCGTATCAGCTGGCGGTGGTGACCGACGACGCGCAGGCCGGCGTGACGCAGGTGGTGCGCGGGCGGGATCTGCTTTCCAGCGTGCCGCGGCAGATGTATTTGCAGAGAATGCTCGGATTTCAAACGCCGCAGTATTACCATGTGCCGCTGCTTGTCGCGCCGGACGGAAGAAGGCTGAGTAAGCGCGAGCACGACCTCGATCTCGGCGCGCTGCAGGAAAGGTTCACGCCCGAGCAGCTTGTGGGATGGCTTTCGTATCTTGCCGGGCTGCAGGACGCGCCTGCGAGCGTGCGCGCGAAGGAGCTGGCGGCGGCTTTCGACTGGCGGCGCGTGCAGGCGGAAAATATTGTCGTAGATTCGGTATTTTTTCACTGATACGGTTTGCAAAACAGCAGGCTGTATGCTATAATGCTATTTGTTGGAATTTGTGTATTTTTACACGTTATTGTTGATTTGAAGGGATGAACAAAGCTATGTACAAAATCGTGTGCAAAAAGGAACTGAACTCCGCGGTCACCTACATGGAGATCGAAGCGCCGTTTGTTGCCCGCAAGGCAAAGGCCGGCCAGTTTATCATCTTCCGTGTGGATGAGAAGTCCGAGCGCGTGCCGCTGACCATTGCCGGCTACGACCGCGAAAAGGGGACCGTCTCGATCATTTTCCAGAAGGTCGGCCTTTCCACCGAGCTTCTCGGCAGCATGAACGAGGGCGACTACATTCAGGACTTTGTCGGGCCCCTTGGTAAGCCCACCGACGTCGAGGGCAAAAAGCGCGTGTGTGTGGTCGGCGGCGGCGTAGGCTGTGCGATCGCCTATCCGTCTGCAAAAGCGTTTAAAGAGGCGGGCGTTGAGACTGATGTGATTGTCGGCTTCCGTAACAAGGATATTGTCATTCTGGAGGACGAGTTCAAAGAGGCATCCGACCATCTGTACCTGATGACCGACGACGGCTCCTACGGAGAGCACGGCTTTGTCACTGTCAAACTCAAGGAACTGCTCGAGGCAGGCAACCAGTACGACGAGGTGCTGGCCATCGGCCCGATCCCGATGATGAAATTTGTCTCCAAGACCACCGAGCCGTTCGGCGTCAAGACCATCGTCTCGCTCAACCCCATCATGGTCGACGGCACCGGTATGTGCGGTGGCTGCCGCGTCACGGTCGGCGGTGAAGTCAAGTTCGCGTGTGTCGACGGCCCTGATTTTGACGGCCATCTTGTCGATTATGATGAACTCATGAACCGCAACGGCGTATACCGTGAGCGCGAGGCCGAGACCCGTAAGACCCATGTCTGCCGGATGCAGACGCTCGGCGAAGAACTCATCAAGTAAGGGGAGGAAACGAAAATGGCGAATATGACTCTGACCAAGACTCCGATGCCGGAGCAGGACCCCAACGTCCGTAATCATAATTTTAAGGAAGTCACCCTCGGCTACACGAAGGAAATGGCCATGGAAGAGGCCGGCCGCTGCCTGAACTGCAAAAAGCCCAAGTGTGTCGAAGGCTGCCCGGTCAACGTCCGCATCCCCGAATTTATCGCCAAAGTCGCCGAGGGCGATTTTGCCGCGGCTTACGAGATCATCACCTCCACCAACGCGCTGCCTGCGCTTTCGGGCCGTGTCTGCCCGCAGGAGACGCAGTGCGAGGCCAAGTGCGTGCGCGGCGTGAAGGGCGAGCCGGTTGCCATCGGCCGTCTGGAGCGTTTTGTCGCGGACTGGTATCGCGAGAACGTCAACGCCATGCCTGAAAAAGTGCCGTCCAACGGCATCAAGGTCGCCGTTGTCGGCTCCGGCCCGTCCGGTCTGACCTGCGCGTCCGAGCTTGCCAAGAAGGGCTATGAAGTGTCTATTTTCGAGGCGCTGCACACTGCCGGCGGCGTTCTGGTCTACGGCATCCCTGAGTTCCGTCTGCCCAAGGCCATCGTTGCGAACGAGGTTGAAAAGCTGAAGGCGCAGGGCGTCGAGGTCATGACCAATATGGTCATCGGCAAGGTGCTGTCCATCGACGAGCTGTTCGAGATGGGCTACAAGGCTGTGTTTGTCGGCTCCGGTGCAGGCCTGCCCATGTTCATGCACATCCCCGGCGAGGCGCTCAAGGGCGTCTGCTCTGCGAATGAATACCTCACGCGTATCAACCTCATGAAGGCGTACAACGAAGACAGCGATACGCCGATCCTTGTCAGCCACGCGGCGGCCATCGTCGGCGGCGGCAACGTCGCCATGGACGCTGCCCGCTGCGCCAAGCGCATGGGCGCGGAGAAGGTCTACATCGTCTACCGCCGCGGCGAGGCCGAGATGCCTGCGCGTCTGGAGGAACAGCACCACGCCAAGGAAGAGGGCATCGAGTTTATGACCCTCACCAACCCCGTCGAGATCCTCGGCGGCGAGGACGGCCGTGTTTGCGGCATGAAGTGCATCAAGATGGAACTGGGCGAGCCTGACGCGTCCGGCCGCCGCCGTCCGATTCCGGTCGAGGGTTCTGAGTTTGTGCTGGACGTCGATACGGTCATCATGTCACTGGGCACGTCTCCGAACCCGCTGATCCGCTCGACCACCCCGGGTCTGGAGACCAACAAGAAGGGCGGCATCATCGTCGACGAGAACGAAATGTCCACGCGCGAGAACGTCTTTGCCGGCGGCGACGCCGTCACGGGCGCTGCCACCGTCATCCTGGCCATGGGCGCAGGCAAGAAGGCCGCCGCTGCCATCGACGCGAAGCTGCAGAAGAAGTAAGGTATAGTTTCCCAGTAACCCGGCTAAAATCTACATAAGATTTCGTGCTCCGGCGGAGATCTCCGCCGGAGCATTTTTTACGGGAGGCAGCGATGAAGGTCAAAGACTGTATGACAAAAAGCGTGATCTGCGTCGGGCAGGACGAACCTGCCAGCGTGGCCGCGCGGCTCATGGCGCGCTATAATGTGGGCATTTTGCCCGTGCGCGGCAAAGAGGGGGCAATCACGGGCGTTCTGACCGACCGCGACATCGTGCTGCGCTGCGTCGCGGCTGAGCGCGATGGCAAAAACGTGCCGGTGAAAGATATTATGTCAACGAGAGTCCGCGCAGTGCAGCCGGACACCGAGCTCGCGCGCGCGGCGGGCCTGATGGCGGCCGAACAGGTACGCAGGCTGCCGGTTCTGGACGGCGGAAAGCTCGTCGGGATGCTGACGCTCGGAGACGTGACGCGCAACGACCAATATTCGATGGAGGCGGCCGAGTGCTTTGAACGCATCTGCGCCGGCACCAGCCATTGGAACGAGGGATAGGCGCATTTTGCGGAAATCTCTGAAATTAGCGGGGAAAAACACAAAAAAATATCAAAAACCATTTGACAAGCCCTGACCTTGATGCTATAATTGACAGGCCGCGTCGAAGAGGCTAAAGCTGAGCACATGCTCACGCCTTCAGAGCGAGTCTACAAAAAAGGTAGGTGCAAACGAAATGCAGGCAATTATCGTTACCGGTGGTAAGCAGTACAACGTGAAGGAAGGCGACGTGATCTACGTCGAGAAGCTGAACGCTGCTGCTGACGAAACCGTAACCTTCGATCAGGTTCTGGCTGTTGTTGACGGCGCGAACTCCACGTTCGGCGCTCCCACTGTCGCTGGCGCGACGGTCGAGGCGAAGGTCCTGAAGAACGGCAAGGGCAAGAAGATCCGTGTCTTCAAGTACCGCCCGAAGAAGGACTCCAAGAGCCTTCAGGGTCACAGACAGCCCTATACCAAGGTGCAGATTGAAAAGATCGCTCTGTAAGCTATGACACGGGTTGAATTTTTCAATCAAAACGGCAGAATCAGCGGATTCTGCTGCGCGGGCCACAGCGGCTACGCCGAAGAAGGCAGCGACATTGTGTGCGCCGCCGTCTCCACGGCCGTGAAGTTTGCCGAGCGTACCATCAATGATGTGCTGGGCGAGCACGCAAAAACCAGGGTGAACGAAGATGAGGCCCGTATCACCTTGACGCTTCCCGCAGCGTGTGAAGAGGAGGACGCAGTACAGGCGGTCATGACCGGTCTGATGCTGACGCTCTGTGAGCTGCGGGACGACTATCCTGAGTTTATCGAAGTTTTGGAGGTGTAACAAATGCTGAAATTGAGTTTCCAGTTCTTCGCGCATAAGAAAGGCGGCGGCTCCACCAAGAACGGCCGTGACTCCGAGTCCAAGAGACTGGGCGTCAAGCGCGCTGACGGTCAGTTCGTTCTGGCCGGCAACATCCTCGTGCGTCAGAGAGGCACGCATATCCATCCGGGTAACAACGTCGGCATCGGCAGCGACGATACGCTGTTTGCCAAGATCGACGGCAGAGTTAAGTTCGAGCGCATGGGCAAGGACCGCAAGATGTGCTCCGTTTACGCGGAACAGTAATGTAGTGCAAAAGCCGGAACATATCACTATGTTCCGGCTTTTATTTATTGCGAATCAACCGAAAGAGGTGACTTGCATGTTTATCGATAAAGTGAAGATTTACGTCAAGGCCGGCGCGGGCGGAAATGGCGCCATTGCATTCCACCGTGAAAAGTATGTCGCGGCGGGCGGCCCGGACGGCGGCGACGGCGGCAACGGCGGCAGCGTCATTCTGCGCGTGGACGACAACCTGTCGACGCTGATGGACTTCCGCTACAAGCGCAAATATACCGCGCCCAATGGACAGGACGGACAGGGCGGCCGCTGCAAGGGTAAGCGCGGCGAGAATCTTGTCATCAAGGTTCCGCGCGGCACCGTTGTACGCGATGCCGGAACGAACGAGGTCATTCAGGATATGTCCACGAATGACGATTTTGTGCTCTGCAAGGGCGGACGCGGCGGCTGGGGCAACCAGCACTTCGCCACGCCCACGCGGCAGGTGCCCCGTTTTGCCAAGGCCGGCACGCCTGGTGAGGAGCATGAGGTCGTGTTGGAATTAAAGCTGCTGGCGGACGTGGGTCTCGTGGGCTTCCCGAATGTGGGCAAGTCGACGCTGCTTTCCGTCACGTCCAACGCGCATCCGAAGATTGCCAACTACCACTTTACCACGCTCTACCCCAATCTGGGCGTGATCTATGTGGACGACGGCGTGTCTTTCGTCATGGCCGATATCCCCGGCATCATCGAAGGTGCGGCCGAGGGCGCAGGTCTGGGTCATGATTTTCTGCGGCATATCGACCGGTGCCGTTTGCTTGTGCATGTGGTGGACGTTTCGGGCTGCGAGGACCGCGACCCCATTGAGGATTTCATCAAGATCAACGACGAGCTGCGGCAGTACTCTCAGGAGCTTGCCTCGCGGCCCATGATCGTCGCGGCCAATAAAATTGACCTCATCCCCGACGGCAGCGACAATCTCGAGCGCCTGCGCGCGTATGTGACGCAGCAGGGCTACGAGTTTTATGAGATCTCCGCCGCCACCACCGCCGGCACGCGCCAGCTCATGCGCGTGATCGCGGGCAAACTTGCGCAGCTGCCGCCCGTTATGTACTACGAGCCGGAGTATGTCAAGCCGCTGGCTGAGGCGGGTGATGCAAACGAGCTCACCATCGAGCGGCATGAGGATCTGTGGCTTGTTTCCGGGCCGTGGATCGTGAAGCTGCTGAACGACATCAACTTTGATGACTACGAGTCCAGAATGTATTTTGACCGGCAACTAAGAAAGAGCGGCCTGTTTGACCGGCTCGAGCAGATGGGAATACAGGACGGCGATACCGTCAGTATCTACGATTTTGAGTTTGAGTATACGAAGTAACAGAGCAGCCGTTTCTCCAATTTGGCGGAAACGGCTGCTTTGACATGCAAAATGACGCAGCCGAAGCTGCGCCATTTCGCGGTTAGAGAAAAGAAAAAGAGAAAAGAAAAAAGAGGAAAACTGATTCCCTGATGGTAGAATACCCTGAAATCGTGTACAAATCATGAACGAAAACAAAAGGAATTGTGAATTTTCTCCGCGTGAGCGCAAAAAAAGAAAAGGCCCGGTAATTGGCCGGGCCTTTGGCAAGGCGGCAGCGTGTGCTGCCCCGGTGCTCTTTGGATTACTTCAGGGAGCGCTCGTAAGCCTCGATCATCTTCTTGACCATCTGGCCGCCGACGCTGCCGGCCTCACGGGAGGTCAGGTCGCCGTTGTAGCCCTGCTTCAGGTTGACGCCAACCTCCCTTGATGTTCTTTCTCCATCTTAAAGCATGATTCTCTGGGCGAAAAAGCCAGGATATCATGCCGGATCTTGTTCGAGATTCACAGATGCAGCTGTGTTTAAGATGAAAACATCGCCATTTTTGTCGTAGGGAACGTCAAGGGGTAGATCCCGTGTTGCATCGCCATCCATTTCTCCGATGAAGCGGTAGAAAATGCGGATTCTCTGTCGGTAAGGCTGGTTCCGATTTGTTGCTTTCTGCTGACCCTCGGGCAGCTCTTTAGGACCGACCTCGATTCGCTCAACAAAAGTCTGCAAGGTTTCCCGATCCATTTTTTCGATATGGGTGTACTGCCGGGCCAGAGCGAAGAAGCGGGTATAGTTGTCTTCGGTTTCCTGCGCGGTATCAGGCGTCCTTCGCGCATCAAGCAGGGAACGAAGTCCGGCTGACTCTTTTTCCAACTCACCTACCAGACGACGCAGACGTTCATCGTCCAAACGCCCTTCGGCATTATCCGTGTAGAGCTTGGTTACGATCTTATCGATCGTAACCAGCCGTGCTTCAGCTTGCTCCTTCTGCAGTTTTTTTGCTTTGCGGCTTTCCTCATCGCCGAAGCGTTTCAACGCTTTGTGCACCATGATCTCCACTTGCTCGTCGGTCATCGTCAAAAGGGCATTCAATTCCTGCCGCACGATCTCCAATAAGTCGGCATACCGAACTCGAACGCCCTCACAAGGGTTGGTAATATCCTGCCGCTGGTGCGTACAGGAAAGGTACCAGTACTTCTCTCGTTCCCCTTTGTAGACAGTTCCGCAGGAGCAAAGGGAGTACCCGCACTTGGCGCAGACAGCAATGCCGGAGAAGATACTTTTGCGGACATGGTCATAAGCCCGATAGTCCCGGAAACCACGACCAAGGTTGGCCTGTGCCCGTTCATAAAGCGCGTTTGATACCAGGGGAGGGTGGGTGTTCTCTGTCACCGCCCAATCATCCCGGGGAACAGGGATTTTTTTCTTGGACTTGACGCTGACCTTTTTGCTTTTGCCCAGCAGCGTATGGCCAAGGTAGACCGGGTTTTTCAGAATCCGTTTTACGGTAGTATAGTTCCACAGATCTGATGCTCTGGCAGCGCCTTCTGCACTGAATTCATCCCGGTACAGGACCCGGTATTTCAGCGGCGGAATAACACCGTCATTGTTGAGGTCCAGTGCAATCTTCCGGGAAGAGTCCCCGTTGGCTGCCTGTTCAAAGATTCGCAGGACCACGGGGGCAGTTGCTTCATCGGGAACCAACCGGTGCCTATCATCGTCATCTTTCCGATAGCCATATGGCGGACAGGCACAATATTGGCCGTTCTCACGCTTGCTGCGAAGGACATCTTTGACTTTGCGAGAACCATCTCGT
>SFHJ01000006.1 GCA_004555655.1 Clostridiales bacterium | reverse complement strand
ATGGCTATTTTTCGCTTAAATTACCTTAACCAAGTGCAAATAGCGGCTAATACATCGAGTAGGAACAGAACAAAGGCTATTAATTCAGAGGTTCCTTAGGTATTCTCGAGTTTTCTCTGAGCATGGGGTCGTATGTGTTGGCTGAAGATTCCACCTTAAGCAAATACGATGTAACGCTTGTATATACCAAAACAGCCGAAGTTGGAGCAAGCGCACTACTTGCCGCTGGCCGTCAAATTCGTTGGAAAGCCTATGTCGGGACGCAAGGCGCTTTCTTGGAGCAATACTCAGACACCGCAAACGCTGATTATTACCTGTCTTATGTAGACTTTGCGGAAAAAGCAATAGAAAACCTGTAATGCCTCCATGTATTCAGGTCTGCATAGCCTGAGATACATGGCAGATAAGCTATGGGAGAACAGGAGGTATGACGATGTCCCTGATGTACAACCGATGGTATTTACTCTATCTCATCGCCGGTGCAATTATCATGCTATTCAGTATTTGGTACGTCTGCAAACACTGGCGCACAAAACCGGAGCGCAGGACGTTATCTGTGGTTTTGGCCGTACTGATCTGCCTGGTGGTCGCTGTTTTCGCGGCGCTGCTGCCGCAAACGCTGCGCGGGCAGGAGCTTTCGCACTACGACCGGCTGTTCCATGCCGAACGGATCGAATGTGACAGTACGGACGTGACGGAGCTGTTCCGGCAGCATGCAGGTGAGTGCTGGACGTACACGCAGATGGAGGATTACGAGCTGGAAAAGGACGCCGGAACGACCGTCGGCGCGCTGCGCTTTTACAATGAAAACCAGCGCGCGTTTCAGAGGATCAACGTCGTGCGCCTGTCCGGTGCCGCAGACAATCCTCGTGTGTACCAATTCGGCGGCGGGTATTACGTGTTTTCCTCCGCCGATTGGGAAAATAGGGACTATGTGTACGGCTTTTCCGAGGAATTGGCGCAGCAGCTGCTCAACGCATTGCCGGGGTGAAAATCCCGCCGGAACCGATAATTGACGGCTCCCCTTCAGGGAGCCGTTTTTTATCTGCGTTTCAGCGCGCGCAGCGCTTCGGGCGTGTCGCAGTCGCAAAGCTCCGCGGGCGGCGTTTCCACGGGCAAAAACGCGTCCTCATGCCGGCGGATGACCTGATTGCCTCCGCGGTCGCCCGAAAGCTCCAAAAGCTCCGGAAAAAAGCGTGCGGGAAAGAGATTGGGGTTGCCGCGAACGCCGTTTGCGCAGGCGCCGGCGATTTTGCCGGTGTTCTTCCGCCACGCTTCGACCACGCGCGCAACCGTCGTGCGCGTGAGAAGCGGCTGGTCGGCCACCATATACAAAATGGCGTCGCACTCGCGCATGGCCTCGGTGCCGAGGCGGACGGTGTGGCTCACGCCGAGCTCCGGCCGGTCGTTGCGGATGACCTCAAAGCCGTGCTCGCGCGCCAGGCGCGCGACGGAATCATACTGCGTCACGACCACGAGCCGCGCGAACAGCGCATTCGGCACGGCCAAAAGTGCCCGCTCTATGAGTGTGCTGCCGCCGAGCTTTTTTGACAGCTTGTTCTCGCCGAAGCGCTCTGCGCTGCCCGCCGCCATAACAAGGCATCCGATTGCTGGAAAGGCCGCATGTGTCATCGCTGCACCTCCTGTAAGTTTTACAGAGCGCGCGCCCGCCGCGCTGTGGCACGGCAGAACACGATCTCATCATTTTCTACAAATCAGTATACCCATTTTTGAGAAATAATTCAAATATTCTCACAAAAAATTCGGCATTCCCGAAAAAGGCGTTATCCGAAAATTAGAATCACGTTTTTGCTTTCCCTTTGCCGGTCGATGTGATACAATCAAAACATATTGGAAGCAAAAGCATGGCGAAGCATCCCTTTGACTGACGGTTTCCGGCATTTTCATTCCCAAATGGAGGTAAACTGCGTATGAGCATCGTTGGAAAAAGCGAAGTCCGCGTCGACGCATTTGACAAGGCGACGGGACGGACGAAATACTATGACGATCTGGCGCCGAAGGACGCGCTGATCGTAAAGATCAAGCATGCCGAGATCGCGCACGGCTATGTGACGGCGGTCAACACCGAGAAGGCTGAGAAAGTTCCCGGCGTGGTGAAGATCCTGACCTGCTTCGACGTGCCCGACCGGCCGTTCCCCACGGCGGGTCACCCGTGGTCGATGGACCCCGGGCATCAGGACGTGGCCGACCGGCTGCTTTTAAACCGCCATGTGCGTTACTACGGCGACGACGTGTGCGCCGTCATCGCCGAAGACGAGGTCGCGGCCATGCAGGCCGTGCGTGCCATTGAGGTTACATATGACGCGCTGCCGTTTGTGCTCGACGTGCAGGAGGCCATGCAGGACGGCGCGCCGCAGCTGCACGAAACATACAAAAACAACATCCTCGCGCACACCCAGATCCGCAACGGCGACTATGCGGCCGCCAGCAGGGAGCCGGGCCTAATTAAAGTCGAAGGCTGGTACGACACGCCCACGGTGCAGCACTGCCACATTGAAAACCACGGCTGCTTCTGCTACGAGGAAAACGGCCGGATGGTCGTGACCAGCTCCACGCAGATTCCGCACATCATCCGCCGCGTGGTGGGTCAGGCGCTGGGGCGTCCGTGGGGCGATATCCGCGTCATCAAGCCCTACATCGGCGGCGGCTTCGGCAACAAGCAGGACGCGCTGTATGAGCCGCTCTGCGCGTGGTGCTGCGAGCAGGTGGGCGGCCGGTGTGTGAAGCTCGACTGCTCGCGCGAGGAGACGTTCGTCTCCAACCGTGTGCGCCACGCCATCCGCACGCACATCATCTCCTACCTGCGGCCCGACGGCACGTTTGCCGCGCGCAAGATCGAGTGCTTCTCCAATCAGGGCGCGTACGCCTCGCACGGTCATGGCATCGTGGCCAAGGGCATGGGCGCGTTCCCGCAGCAGTACCCCTGCCCGAACGTCGAGGGCGATGCATACACGGTCTTTACCAACCGTCCGGCAGCCGGTGCGATGCGCGGCTACGGCATCCCGCAGGCGATGTTCGCGGGTGAAGCGCACATCGACGACTGTGCAAAGGCGCTCGGCGTCGATCCGCTCGAATTCCGCCGCGCGCACCTGATGCCCGTGGGCTTCAAGGACGGGTTCTCGAAAAACGAGCTGTATACAGATTCGTACAACCAGTGCCTTGACAAGGGCATGGCGTACATCGACTACGAACGCAAGCGCAGGGAATACGCCAACCAGACCGGCCCCGTGCGGCGCGGCATCGGCGTGGCGGCGTTCTGGTACAACACGGCGGTGTTCCCCATCTCTCTGGAAACGTCGTCTTGCCGGATGCAGCTGAATCTGGACGGCACCGTCACTGTGCAGGTCGGCGAGACCGAAATCGGTCAGGGCGCCGACACCGCCTACGCGCAGATGACGGCCGAGGTGCTCGGCCTTGCCGATTACAAAAAGGTGCATGTCGTGTCCTGTCAGGACACCGATATTACGCCGACAGGCCTTGGCGCGTACGCCTCCCGGCAGACCTACACGGCGGGCTTCTCCATCCGGCAGACGGGCCTGCTGCTCAAGGAGAAAATCCTGAAATACGCCTGCGAAGTGACGCGGCAGGCCACGTACAACATGGATATCATCGATTCCAACATCGTCCGCATCACCGACGGCCGCGTGCTCATGAGCCTGAGCGAGCTGTCGATGACGGCGCAGTATAACCCCGTCCACTCCGAGCATCTGACGGCGGAATCGACCTATACCATCCGTAACAATGCCTACTCCTTCGGCTGCACGTTCGCCGAGGTCGAGGTGGATATCCCGATGTGCAAGGTGAAGCTCTTAAACATTGTGAACGTCCACGACTGCGGCCGGCTGATTAACCCGGCGCTGGCCGAGGCGCAGGTGCACGGCGGCATGTCGATGGCCATCGGCTACGGCCTTTCCGAGCAGCTGCTGTTCGACCCCAAAACCGGCAGACCCCTCAACAACAACCTGCTCGACTACAAGCTCTCGACGCTTATGGATCACCCGAATCTTGAAGCGGAATTTGTGGAGAACTACGAGCCGACCTCCGCCTTCGGCACCAAGGCGCTCGGTGAGCCGCCCGCCTGCTCCGGCGCGCCGGCCATCCGCAACGCGATTCTGAACGCCACCGGCGTGGCCATCGACACAGCGCCGATGACGCCGCATATTCTGTTCGCGCGGTTCTCACAAGAGGGCCTGCTGCACGACGACTGAGAGGAGGCAACAGCGATGTATGATATGAAGGCGCTCTATGAAGCGGCAAGCGTGGAAAACGCCATTGCCCTGCGGCTGGCGCATCCCGAGGCGCAGATCGTTGCCGGCGGCACCGACGTATTCGTGCAGATGCGCGAGGGCAAGCGCGCAGGAAAGGAGCTCATCTCCATCCACGAGCTGAAGGAGCTCAGCGGCATCTGCATCGACGAAGAAGAAAACATCCGCATCGGCTCGCTCACCACGTTCTCGCACATCACGAAAAACCCCATCATTCAGGAAAAGATCAATGTACTGGGCGAGGCCGTAGACATGGTCGGTGGCCCGCAGATCCGAAACGCCGGCACCATCGGCGGCAACACCTGCAACGGCGTAACCTCTGCCGACTCCGCCTCCACCCTCTTTGCCTGGGACGCGATCATCGAGCTGACCGGCAAGAACGGAAAGCGGTATCTGCCGATCAAGGACTTCTACATCAAGGCCGGTACGGTCGATCTTCGCGTGGAAGACGGCGAGATCCAGACGGCGATTCTGATTTCAAAAGCGTCGTATGATAACACGGCGGGCTTCTACATCAAATACGCCATGCGCAACGCGATGGACATTGCAACCACCGGCTGTTCGGTCAACTGCCGTCTGTCACCGGACAAGAAGACGTTCGAGCGCGTGCGCATCGCCTACGGCGTGGCCGGGCCCGTGCCCATGCGCGCGCCCACGGCCGAAGAAACGGCAAATGGCAAGCTCGTCTCGATGGAAACCGTCGACGCATTTGCCAAGGCGGTTCTGGAGGACATCCACCCCAGAGATTCGTGGCGCGCGTCCAGGGCCTTCCGCCAGCACATCGCGGTGGAGCTGGCAAGACGCTGCCTCATCGAATCTGTCAAGCGCTGCGGAGGTGAGCTGTAATGGCACAGTATAAGCTGGTCAAATGTACCATCAACGGCAAGGCCGTGGAAAAAATGGTCGATGTGCGCGCAAGCCTGACCGACATGCTGCGCAACGACTTCCGCCTCACGTCCGTCAAAAAGGGCTGCGAGGTCGGCGAGTGCGGCGCGTGCAACGTGCTCATCGACGGCGAGGCCGTGAACTCCTGCCTGTATCTGGCCGCATGGGCCGACGGCAAGGAGATCCTCACGCTCGAGGGCCTCATGAATCCCGACGGCTCGATCTCGGACATCCAGCAGGCATTCATGGACGAGACAGCCATCCAGTGCGGCTTCTGCACGCCGGGCTTCATCGTCACGGCCACGGAAATCCTGGCTTCCGGCAAGGAATACTCCGATGACGAGCTGCGAAAGCTCCTGTCCGGCCACCTGTGCAGGTGTACGGGCTACCAGAACATCTTCAGGGCCGTCAAAAAGACGATGCTGCGCAGGCTCGGCAAAACGGCCGAGGCCGAAGCAGTCCGCTGAACCGCAGCAGCAGCAGCCGCGAAACCCTGCGGAGCCTTTTTGTGAAGTTGCGCAGCCCCGGGCAACCGCCCGGGGCTGCTGAGGTTGTCGAAAAACTCCATCGGAGTTTTTCGGCAACAGACTGCGGCCTGCTGCGCGCACGAGCCGTCGCAGGCCGGAGTGTATTTTTCCCGACGTACACGCCGCCGGGAAAAATGATCTACATGTCTTTCGCGCCTGCGGGCGCGAAACTCTGCGAGGCTTTTTCGGCACGCTGCGCAGCCCCGGGCAACCGCCCGGGGCTGCTGTTTTTCTGCTAAAAATGAACAAAACTAAAATGACTAAACAAAAAACAAAAAAATATATGCGAACATCCAAAGAAAAACAAAAAAACTGTGGCGCAATGCAACACTTTGTGGTATGATTACATACAGAACGTTCGCCGGTCGAAGATAACCGGCACGCAGAACCGAACCGGCGCACACGCGCCGGGCGCATGGAAAGGAGAACCGACATGAAGAAAAAAGGCATTGCCGTTGCAGGCAATATGATCGTTGACATGCTCTATCCGGTGCATGGCCTGCCGAAGCCCGGCGAGCTGACGACCATTACGGCCGACGCTTCGCGCTCCACGGGCGGCGCGCTGTGCAATGACATTATGGACCTGGCCGCGCTCGACCCGGCGCTGCCGCTGACCGCGCTGGGCCGCATCGGCGACGACGACGCAGGCGATTTCATTCTGGAAAAAATGCGCGCCTACCCCAACATTTCGCTTTCACAGGTCAAGCGCGAAGGCGTGACGTCGTTCACGCTGGTCATGGCCGACGAGATCACGACCCAGCGCACGTTCTACCAGTGCCGCGGCGCCAATGCCGCGTTCTGCGAAGAAGATATCGACTGGGACGCGCTCGACTGTGAGCTGCTGCACATCGGCTATATCCTGCTGCTCGACACGCTCGACGAGGAGGATGCTGAATACGGCACCAAGATGGCCCGCCTGCTGCACACTGCGCAGCAGCACGGCATCAAGACATCCATCGACGTCGTCTCCGAGGCAGGTGAGCGCTTCAAGCGGCTGGTCTCGCCCGCGATGCGCTACACCGACTACTGCGTCATCAACGAGCTCGAGGCCAGCGCCACCACGGGTGTGGAACTGCGCACGGCCGACGGCAAGCTGCTGGCGGAGAAGATGCCCGAGGCGCTTCAAAAAATGAAGGGGCTGGGCGTATCCACCTGGGCCGTGATCCACTGCCCCGAGGGCGGCTACGGTCTGGATGAAGCGAACAACTACGTCGAAGTACCGAGCCTCAAGCTGCCCGCGGGCTACATCAAGGGCACGGTCGGTGCGGGCGACGCGTTCTGCGCCGGCGTTCTGTACGCGGCGTGGAAGGGCGAGGATCTGCGCAGCGCCATCGAGCTCGGCACGGCTTCGGCCGCCTGCTCGCTCAGCCAGCCCGGCGCAACCGAGGGCATGCGCTGCGAAGCGGACGTAAAAAAGCTCTATCAGGAGCTTCGTTAACCATCAGAAAGAGGGAAACAGCAAATGAAAGCAATCATGTACGGCGGCGGCAACATCGGCCGCGGCTTCATCGGCGCAACGCTCAGCCAGTCCGGCTACGAGGTCACCTTCATCGACGTGGCCGAGCCTGTGGTAAACGCGCTGCAGCAGAACCACCACTACCCCGTGCGCTATGTCTCGAGCGACGGCTTTGAGGACGTTATCATTACGAACGTCACCGCCGTAAACGGCAACGACACCGAGGCCGCGTCCGAGGCCATCGCCTCCTGCGACATCATGGCCACCGCCGTGGGCGCGAGAATTCTGAAGTTCATCGTGCCGAATATCGTCGCTGGCCTTCGCAAGCGCTGGGCGCGGTGCGATACGCCTCTCAACATCATCATTTGTGAGAATCTGATGGACGCGAACAAGGTGCTCGAGGAAATGCTCAAGGCGCAGCTGACGGAGGAAGAGTGCAGGCTCTTTGACGAGCGCGTGGGTCTGGTCGAGGCGTCGATCGGCCGCATGGTGCCCGTGCAGACCGAGGCCATGAAGGACGGCGACCCCATGCGCGTGTGTGTCGAGCGCTACGGGTATCTTCCGGTCGACAAGGACGCGTTCAAGGGCGAGATTCCCGCCATCAAGAACCTTGTCCCCTTCTCGCCGTTTGATTTCTACATCAAGCGCAAGCTGTACCTGCACAATATGGGCCATGCCGTGTGCGCCTATTTGGGCGGCTACTGCGGCAGAAAGTACATTTACCAGTCGATTGACGACCCCGAAATTCTCACCGTCGTGCAGAATGCGATGCTCGAGAGCGCGCTGGCGCTGTCGAAAAAGTACAATGTGCCGCTGGACGGCCTGCTGCTGCATATGACAGACCTGCTGAGCCGTTTCCGCAACGCGGCGCTGCAGGACACCTGCAAGCGCGTCGGCGGCGACCCCGCCAGAAAGCTGGCCGCGGCCGACCGTCTGATCGGCGCGTCGCTGCTTGCTTTCGAACAGGGCGTGACCCCCGCCTTTATCGCGGCCGGCGCGGCCGGCGCGGTGTACCGCTATCTCAACGAAGCCGGAACCGAGCAGTCGATGGATGCGGCTGCAAACGTGCTGCGCGAGGTGTCCGGTCTTGCCGACGGCCACGAACTGATGAAGATGATCCTGCAGATGTACGCCTACTTCCTCGAGGGCGAGCCGGTCTGTGCGCTTCGCCGCGCGGCGCAGGCGCTCAAGTCCCAGGGCCTCAAGGACATCATCTAATAAAAAATATCCCGCCTTAGTGGGGTGTTCGTAAGACAGTTAACGGAGCGTATCGGTACAGATGCGCTCCGTTTCTTATGTCATTATAGCAAATGGCGCAGTTGCAGGCAGCCTTCTTGGCTCTCCCTCTGGGAGAGCTGTCACCGGAGGTGACTGAGAGGGTCTTGCAGACGCTTTTGAATGGTCATATCAATTTGTTCGCACACACCACGAAAATCTCTGTCAATATCCCGGTTGGAAAATTGCAGAACATCCAAGCCCAGAGCGGATAAAAATGCGGAGCGTTCTACATCATACGCCATCCCCTGAGGCTCATAATGCTGGGAGCCATCTACTTCGATAACCAGCTTTGCAGAAGCGCAGTAAAAGTCTACAATGAATTTGCCGATGATTCGCTGTTTGTAAATATTTACCGGATATTTGCGGAGAAAAAGATACCAGAGCTTGCGCTCATGGGGAGTCATTTCCCTGCGAAGCCGCCGGGCGTTTTCCAGTTGTCTGTTGTCCTTTGGTATGGTCATGTTTTTCCCTCTCAGTCGGCTGCGCCGACAGCTCTCCCAAAGGGAGAGCCAAGTTCCGCGGGTAACGCACTGCGCCGAACGGTGTATAGAAGTGCGCCCTTATCTGTTCGACAAATTGGAAGTTGACGAGCTCTTGGCTCCCCCCTCTGGGGGAGCTGTCACGGCTTTCGCCGTGACTGAGAGGGCCCTCTCCGCCCCCTATGGGGGCACCTCTCCCAAAGGGAGAGGCGAGTGGGCTGCCTTACAACTTCCAGTTTATCGGCCTGTTTCATCATATCATACGGCTTCAATATATGCAAGAACAGTCCCGGCAGACATTACTGCCGGGACTGAAACAGTCTTACGGACACCCTCCCTAGGGCGGGATATTTTTAATGGTGCGCTTATTGTACAAACAGGTCGGTCGTTATGTCCTCTCCCTGCTGCAAGCGTTCAATATTACCTGCTTTATCTTTCCGAAATTCAAATCCGTAGACGCCGTCTGCCTGATTTGCGGTATAGGCAATCTGAACGATCACATGATCGCAGTCGTCCGTTCTGGCAGAGGTAGAGGTATTCGTGATCTCCAGCCCTTCAAATTCAGAAAACACAGCAGCAAATTCCTTCTTCGCCAACTCCACAACGCTGCTATAATCAACTGGAACCGCTTCTTTTGCAGCATCAGGCGCTGCAGAACAAGCGCAGGCCGCAAGTATTACAAGCAAAGCCAGCAGCAACAGAAAAAGCATCTTTTTCACAGGCATTTCCCCCTTACAGGCCGCAGCATCGTGTGTATTTTGCGTATAGCACAGAAATGAGAACGCATCTACTGTATAAACCCCCAAAAAGGCGATGCCTTTTCGGGGGTTTGCATATTTCATATTGCTATCAGCGCATGAACGCGCCGAAGGAATTGAGCACGGTCGCAGAATACAGATACAACACGTCCGTATCCGCCGTGACGGTGAGCAGCTTCTCCAGCATACGCGGCGCGACATAGCGGATGTCGACCAGCGTGATCTCGGAATACGCCGGAATCATCAGCGGCATTAAGCTGCTTGCGAACGAGTCGCGCAGGACAATGAGCTCTCTGCCGTTCGTCTGCGCAGGATTTTCGATGCGTAAAAGCGCCTGCGCGCCGCCGAGGTACACGTCGTACGGATCGACGTTTTCAAAATCGGATAATTCGTAGACAGAAGCAGTCTCGTTCGTCTCCATCCGGTAGACCGTCACATCGTCAAACGCCGGGATATGCAGAAGCGTCAGCGCGTCGGGCTGCACGCGTATGGCCGAATGCCCGGCATACGCGCCGTAGAACGGCGAAAACGTATCCGTCTGCCACAGCACATCGGACGCCAGAGGGGCAGCGTCCATCGCCTGCAAAATCGCGTCAGCCACGGGCAGAATCGTCTCCTGCCGCCAGTGCGGGTCGGTATTGTAATAGCTTTCCGCCGTTAACAGCGGCGCAAGGTCAATCTTTTCACACGTTCCGCCCAGCGCCGCATCCACCATGGAAAACAGCGCGTCATAATCCAGTGCCGGATAGCCGTTCGCGGCGGCGAGATAATAATTCTTATCTGGAATCACGGCGTAATAACGATTGGCCTCTGCAAAAAGACCGGCGTCCAACTTCTGAAGCGTCCCGAGCGCATCGGTCACGGCTGCCTCACTCAGCGTATCATCGATCTTTCCGATCGAGCCGCCCACATCATAGTACCCGCCCGCATCACGCTGGAAAAACAGGTGGAACTTTGCAAAGCTCCGCAGCCCGCGCAGGCGCTGGCGCGCCGGGAACTGGTCAAGGCACACCTGCTCCAGCTGGGAAAAATAGCCCGAGAGCGTCTTTTCCTGCCCGCCGGTGGGCTTCCAGCCGGCATACGTCTGAAACCGGGCCAGCGGGCGTCGCTCCTCCTCGCTGACGAGCTGCGCCGGACGCAGCAGCAGTACAGCGGCAAAGAGCACCAGAATTGCGCCAAAGACGGCGCACACGAGAATTTGTCTTGCTTTCATGCTGCCGCCTCCTAAAACCGGAAATACAGGAAGGGATTGAACGACCCTTCGACCAAAAATGCCGTAACGAGCAGCAGAAGCCCCGCACAAAAGAGCGGCTCGAGCAGCGTGCGGCTCTTTTTCAGCCGCGCACAGAGCAGTTTTGGCAACGGTGTTGCGCCGACGGCGCAGATGACGATAAGCGGTAAGAAGCTCCGCGCATAATACACGTCGGCGCTGCTCGCCGCGCCCACGCCGATGCCCAGCATCCCGCCCAGCTGCGCCCATGCAGCGGCCAGCGAATCGGCGTTGAAAATGACGAAGCTGAAGATGACCAGCAGCATCGTATACGCGATGCGCGCCGCGCGCGGCGCTTTTTGAAGCGCTTTTCCCCAGACGAGCTTTTCACCCAGCAGCAGCGCAGCAAAAAACAGTCCCCAGACGGCAAATGTCCACGCCGCGCCGTGCCACAGGCCTGTCACGAGCCAGACGATCACGATATTGCGCAGCCATTTCATCTTCCCGCAGCGGTTGCCGCCCAGCGGGATATACACATAGTCGCGCAGCCACGAGCCGAGCGAGATGTGCCACCGGCGCCAGAATTCGGTGACGCTTTGGGAAATAAAGGGGTAGTTGAAGTTTTCGGGAAAGTGAAAGCCGAACATCCTGCCAAGGCCGATGGCCATGTCGGAATAGCCGGAAAAATCAAAATAAATCTGCAGCGTGAACGCAATCGCCAGCGTCCAGCAGGCAAGCGCGCTCGTGGGCGCGATATTTGCCTGCAGCTCGGCCAGCTGGTTGGCCAGCAGCACCTTTTTCCCCAGCCCCACGCAAAAGCGCGTGACGCCGGAGGACACGTCCGCAAGCGTCTGGCGGCGGTCATCGAGTTCCTGCTGAATGGTCTCGTAGCGCACGATGGGCCCCGCGATGAGCTGCGGGAAGAGCGCGATATACGTCACAAAATTGGCGGGATTTTTCTGCAGCTTCGCCGTATCGCGCGAAATGTCGATGAGATACGACAAAATCTGGAACGTGTAGAAGCTGATGCCCACCGGCAGCGGCAGGTTGGTCAGCGGGATCGACAGTCCAAAGAGCGAATTGACGCTGGTAATCAAAAAATCCGCGTACTTATAGATGAGCAGCGGCGCAAGGCACACCGCGATGGAAAGCGCTTTCGGCCAGCGCGCTTTGTTTTTCTGCAGCAAAAAGCCAAAGCCCCAGCCCGCCAGCGCGCTCAAAACGAGCAGCGGCAGCTGCTTCGGCTCGCCCCAGAAATAGAACAGAAGGCTTGCCGCCAGCAGCACCGCATTTTTTGCCCTGCGCGGCGCAAGCAGGTAGACCGCCAGCACCAGCGGCAGGAACAGGTACAGAAACGTGATACTGGAAAACAGCAAGCCTTCGTCCTCCGTTCGGAAAATTACGCGTTCAACGCGGCAGTATCAATGGCCATGAACCGGTCGGCCAGCTCCTGACGGACCGTATCCGGGCAGGCAGTCTCGGCCGCCATGAGGAACATGACGTACTGGCCGTTGGCAAGGCCGTCGGCATAGTCGGCGCTGACGCAGATCCACTTGTTCAGCACAGCGTTCTCGCTCAGGCTCTTGGCATACGCCGCAGCGTCCGCATCCCCGGGCAGTTCGAAGAGCACCATGATGAACGCGGTCGAACCCATCATCGGGCCGTAGCCCAGCGCGGCGTCAAAGTTGGTGTCCATCTGCTCATAGCCGACCACGTAGGGCGCGTCGGCCTGCGGCACCTCGTAGCTGGAGTAGTAGGGGATGAACTCCGCGTCGAGATCAAGCAGCAGCGTATCGAGAATGGTCTGCAGCGCGGAGCTGTCAGCCGTTTCACCGGCCGGCGTTCCGGTTCCGTCGGGTTCAGAAACGACAGGCTCTTCCGCAGGCTCAACAACCGGCTCTTCTACAGGGAGCTCGTCAACAGGAGGCTCCTCAACGGCGGGCTGCTCGGTTTCGGGCATCTGCTCCACATCGCCGCCCGCTTCGGGCAGCTCGGCGGCGACGCCTTCGCCATCGGTGGGCTCGTCCTTGGTCGAGGCGCAGGCCATCATGGTGAACACCATCAGGCAGGCCAGCAAGAGTGCGATCATTTTTTTCATTTTTAGTTTCTCCTTTCGCGGCCAAATTGTGTTGGCCGCTATCCAAGACGATAATGCGCGCGGCAGGTTGCAGAAAAATTATGAATTTTTCGTAAACACGCATACTTTACTTGCAGTTGCAATTATACCACAATATGATATACTATAAAATAGAGAAGTTTGGATTTTTGATTGGAGATGTACCATGAGCAGAGCTGACGAACTGTATATCCGTACCTGCCGCGACATTTTAGGCAACGGCATCTGGGACCGGGACCGCGAGGTACGCCCACACTGGGAAGACGGCGCACCCGCGCACACCATCAAAAAATTCGGCGTTGTAAACCGCTATGACCTGCGCGAAGAATTTCCCATCATGACGCTGCGGCGTACGTTCTATAAGTCCTGCATTCAGGAGCTTTTGTGGATCTGGCAGAAAAAATCGAACAACATTCATGACCTCGGCAGCCACATCTGGGACAGCTGGGCGGATGAGACGGGCTCCATCGGCAAGGCCTACGGCTATCAGCTCGGCGTAAAACACCGCTACCCCGAGGGCGAGTTTGACCAGGTCGACCGCGTTCTGTACGATTTGAAGCACAACCCGGCCTCGCGCCGCATTCTGACAAACCTGTATAACCACCACGACCTTCATGAGATGGCGCTCGCGCCGTGCGCGTACTCGGTCACGTTCAACGTCAGCGGCAATACGCTCAACGCCATTTTAAACCAGCGCAGCCAGGATATGCTCACGGCCAACAACTGGAATGTGGTGCAATACGCGGTGCTGGTGCATATGATGGCGCAGGTGTCGGGGCTCGAGGCGGGCGAGCTGGTGCACGTCATTGCCGACTGCCACATCTATGACCGGCATGTGCCGCTGGTGGAAAAAATGCTGGAAAATGAGCAGTATCCCGCGCCGAAGCTCGTGATCGACCGCTCGGTCACGGATTTCTACGATTTTACGGTGGACAGCTTCGAGCTTCCGGGTTACCGCTGGTCTGATTTTTCCGAAAAAATCCCCGTTGCCATCTGAGGTGCAGCATGGAACTGATCGTCAATATCACGCCCGACTGGGGCATTGGCTTTGAAAACCGGCTGCTGGTCAGCATTTCCGCCGACCTGCGCCGCTTCCGTGAGCTGACAACGGGCAAGACCGTTGTGCTGGGCCGCAAGACGCTTGCAACGTTTCCGGGCGGAAAGCCACTCAAAAACCGCACGAACATTATTTTGACGCGCGACCCGGCCTTTTGCGCCGAGCCTGCCGTCGTGGTACACGACGAGGCCGCGCTCTTCGCCGCGCTGCGCAGCTATCCGCGCGGGAATATCGCCGTCATCGGCGGCGCGAGCGTGTATGCGCTGCTTCTGGATTACTGTGACAGCGCGCGCGTGACAAAGACCTATGTGGACGCGCCCGCCGACCGGTTTTTCCCGAATCTTGACGCGCGCGAAAACTGGCAGATCCGCCGCGTGTCTGAGCTGCAGGAGGAAAACGGCCTGCAATTCCAGTTTATCGACTATGTGAATCTTTCGCCGAAGCCGCTGTAGGCCAGGCGTTTACAAAGGAAATTTGACTATGGAACAGAACTTGACATTCAGTGACCTCGGCCTCTCGCCGCAGATTCTGCAGGCGCTGGAGAAAAAGGGCTACGGCTACCCCACCCGCATCCAGGCCGAGGCCATCCCGCCTTTTATGCAGTGGAAGGACGTCATTGCCAAGGCTCCCACGGGCACGGGCAAGACGTTCGCGTTCGGCATCCCGATGATTGAGCACATCGATCCTGCCAGCGAGGACTTGCAGGGTCTGATCCTTGCTCCCACGCGCGAGCTGGCCATTCAGATCTGCGATGAACTGCGCGGCCTTCTGGCCTTTTACAAGGACATCCGCGTGGCCGTGGTCTACGGCGGCGCGAAAATCGAGGGGCAGATCAAGCAGCTCAAAAATCACCCGCAGATCGTGGTCGCCACGCCGGGCAGGCTCATGGACCACTTCAACCGCAAGACGCTGCGGCTGGACAAGGTGCAGACCATCGTCCTCGACGAGGCCGACCGGATGCTGGACATGGGCTTTTTTGACGACGTGACGAAGATCATCGAAAAGGTCAAAAACCGCAAAAATCTGGGCCTGTTCTCCGCCACCATCTCGCAGGAGGTCATGACGGTGTCGTGGATGTACCAGCGCGACGAGGTGGAGATCACCGTACCGGCAGATCTGGAGAACCGGCCCGACATCACGCAGTACTCCATCACGTGTCCCCCGCTGGAGAAGATCGATACCACAATGAAACTGCTGCGCACGATGGGCTTTGAGCGCACGATCATCTTCTGCAACACCAAGCTCATGTGCCAGCGGCTGTGTGATGATTTAAAGCGCATGGGCGTTGACGCCGACTGCCTGCACGGCGATATCCGGCAGGTCACACGTGAAAAGACCATGCGCACGTTCAAAAGCGGAAATCTTCCCGTGCTGATTGCCACCGATGTGGCCTCGCGCGGTATCGATGTCGACGACGTGGACTGTGTCATCAACTACGACGTGCCCGAGGAGAATGAGTATTACATCCACCGCATCGGCCGCACGGGCCGGGCGAAGAAAAAGGGCGTGGCCATCTCGGTGCTGGGCACCTTCCCCGAGCAGGCCAAGCTGGAGGAAATCGCAAAATATTCGCACTATCACATCCAGCCCGTGAAATTCCTCGAAGACGGCACGCTGGTCGAGGCAGAAATCAAAAAGCCGCAGCCGCGCAGGCGATTCCGGTGACGGCGGCGGAACGCGGCGTCCTGCTGCTGTGCGCGCAGCTGCCGGACGGGGAAAAGCCGCTCACCATGGCGCAGTTTCGCACGCTCTCCATGCGCGCACACGCGCTTGGGCCGGGCAGCGGCGACCCGCTGCGCGAGCTGCATGAAAAAGACCTGCACCGGCTGGGCTATGGCGAAGCCGACGCAAGCCGCATCGTACATCTGCTTGCGCGCGAGGCAGCGCTGGACGGGTATCTGGCCCGGGCCGCAAAGCTCGGCATTGTACCGCTCACGCGCATCAGCCCGGCGTACCCCAAACGGCTCGCCGCGCTGCTCGGCATGGATTGCCCGCCGGTTTTGTTCGTGCGCGGCGATCTGCGGCTTCTGCAGGCGCGCATGATCGGCGTGGTCGGTTCGCGCGCGCTGCGGCCTGAAAACCGGGCCTTTGCCGAAGCCGCCGGCCGGCTGATCGCCGGGGAGCATTTTACGCTCGTCTCCGGTGGCGCGCCGGGCGCGGATTCGGCGGCGCAGCAGGCTTGTCTGTCGAAGAACGGCAGCGCCGTCATCTTCCCCGCCACGCAGCTTTGCAGCTGTCAGGCGCAGGACAATCTCTGCTATGTGTCCGAGGACGGGTTTGATCTTCCGTTTTCCACGCCGCGCGCGCTGCGCCGCAACCGGCTCATCCACGCGATGGGCGAAAAAACGCTCGTCGCGCAGGCAGGTCTTGAAACCGGCGGCACATGGGCCGGCACAACGGACAATCTGCGCCGGGGCTACAGCCCCGTGTTCGTCTTTGACGACGGCAGCGAAGCAGCCAACGCGCTGTCGTCGCTTGGCGCGCAGCCGGTCACACGGCTTGATACGCTCGCCACACTGCAGGCCGCGCAGCTCCAGTTTTAACCAGCAAGCCCCGTTTCCACAACGGAAACGGGGCCCTTTTCAGTCTTCCCACAAATAGACGCGCGTTTCATACGGCTGCAGCACGCCGGGCTGCAATACGGCATAATTCTGCAAAACCAGCTCCGCGCGCGAAAGGTCAAACCCGGCGGGCACGCGCAGCTTCTGCGGCTTTTCACTGTACGCGCACAGCACGAGCAGCTTCTGCCCCGGAAGCTCGCGGCTGTAGCAGTAGAGCCTGCCGCTGAGCGGGAAAAACTCACGGTATTCGCCGTCGCGCACAGCCCGAAGCCGCTTTCGCAGCGCAATGGCCCTGCGGTAGAAGTTCAGAATGGAGTCGGGGTCCTGCTCCTGCTGCCGGGCGTTGATGGCTTTGTAGTTTTCATTCACGCTGAACCACGGCGAAGCCGTGCTGAATCCGGCATGCTCGCCGTCCGTCCACTGCATGGGTGTGCGGGCCGAGTCGCGCGACGCGCGCCAGAGCCGGTGCAGGCGCTGCTCGGGCGATCGATTGAGCGCCGCGTGCGCATACTGCCAGCGCGTCTGCACGTCCTCGTAGAGCTCGGGGTCCTCCGGCCGCCAGTTCAGCATGCCGAGCTCCTGCCCCTGATAGACAAACGGCGTGCCCTGCAGAAACAGGTAGCTCGCGGCGAGCGTTTTCGCGCTCTGCTTCCAGAACTTCTCGCTGCCGTAGCGCGAGACGACGCGCGGATGGTCGTGGTTTTCAAGATACAGCATGTTCCACGCCCTGCCGCGCAGCTTTTTCTGCCAGCTGGAAAACGCGCGCTTGAACCGCCGCAGCGAGAATTTCATCGGCAGATAGTCGGTAAACAGGCAATCGGCGCACTGGCTCTGGAACTGGATCATCATGTCCATCTGTCCCGTTTCGTCCTCGGCAATGTACTTCAGCGCCCGCTTTGGCGAGACGAGCGGCGCCTCGGCCAGCGTCATGCAGTCGTAGTGATCGAGCACGTCGCGCTTGAACTCGTGCAGGTATTCGTGGATGTGCGGGCCGTGGTTGTAGTGGAGCATGCCCTTGTTCATCGGGAACAGGTAATCATTGGGCAGGCCCTCTTTTTTTGAGATATACGTGATGACGTCCTCGCGGAAGCCGTCGACGCCCAGATCCAGCCAGAAGCGCAGGATCTTCTTCACCTCTTCTCGCACGAGGGGGTTGTCCATGTTGAGATCGGGCTGCTTGACGGCGAAGATGTGCAGGTAATACTCCCCGCGCAGCTCGTCAAACTGCCACGCCTTGCCCTCAAAGCACGAGTCCCAGTTGTTCGGCAGCTTCCCGTCCGGCCGGGCGGGCCGCCAGATGTAGTAATCGGTATACGGCTCGATGCGCCTGCGGCTCTTCTGAAACCACGCGTGCTCGTCTGAGGTGTGGTTCACGACCAGATCCATGATGAGCTTCATCCCGCGCGCATGCGCGCCGTCGAGCACCTTTTTGAACGCCTCCATGCCGCCAAACTCCGGCGCGATGTCCATGTAGTCGGCAATGTCATAGCCGCAGTCGGCCCCGGGCGAGGGATACAGCGGCGAGAACCAGATGCCGTCCACGCCGAGCGACTGGAGGTAGTCCAGCTTTTCATACACGCCCCAGAGGTCGCCCATGCCGTCTGCGTCTGCGTCCTTGAACGAGCGCGGCCAGATCTGATAGAATACCATGTCCTTATACCAGCGCGTTTTTTCCATACCACCGGCTCCTTTGCGTCTTTTTTTCATTTTACCACGTCCGTGCGCCCGCGTCATCCCAAATTTCATTGACACGGAAAATTCCGGCAGATACAATAGAAACCAGAGGTGAGCGTATGATTACAATAGACGGCGGGTGGCTGCATCTGAAAAACGGCGCGCTGTCGTGTCTGCTGCGTGTGAACCAATGGGGCCTGCTCGAGCAGGCGCATTTCGGCGCGCCGGTCGAGACGGCCGACGGCGCTGCGCTCGCGTGCCGGCCGGGACTCGGCTGGGGCGGGAGCCTGCTTCTGGATGACAGCGACACGGCCAGCTGTCCGGACGTGCTGGCGCTTGCGTGGTCAGGCAGCGGACGCGGTGATCTGCGCGAAAGCCCGCTCGAGCTTGGCTCGGCCACGGACTTCCGGGTCACAGACACACGCGTGCTGCATGGCGACGCGTTGATGACGTGCGGCCTGCCGCAGGCGCGCGGTGCGGAGGCGACACTGCAGGTCACGATGGCGCAGCCCGGAGCCGAGCTGACGCTCTATTTTGCGCTGTTTGACACGGCCATCACGCGCCGAACCGTCTTGAAAAACACGGGCAATGCGCCCATCACGCTCCACAAGCTGATGAGCTTCTGCATGGATGTGCCGGGCGAGTTTGAGATGAGCACCTTCGACGGCGGCTGGATCACCGAGGCCGCGCGCCACACCGTGCCCGTTTCGCGCAGCCGCGTGGTAAACGAGAGTCTCACGGGCTTTTCCTCCAACCGGCATAATCCGGGCTTTTTGCTCTCCGAGCCCGGCGCGACAGAAGACGCAGGCCGCGTATACGGCTGCAACCTTGTCTACTCGGGCAACCACTACGCCGCGGCGCAGCGCTCGCTGCAAAACCTCACGCGCGTGATGCAGGGCATCTCCCCCGCCAATTTTTCGCTCACACTCACGCCGGGCGAAACGTTTGAAACGCCCGAGGCCGTGCTGTGCTACAGCGGCGAGGGATTGAACGGCCTGTCCGACCAGATGCACCGCTTCATCAGCGGGCACATCATCCCGCCATACTGGCGCGGGCGTGCGCGGCCCGTGGTGTATAACAGCTGGGAGGGGTGCATGTTTGATTTTACGCAAGCGCGCCTGCTCGACCTCGCCAGACGCGCAAAAAAGCTCGGCTGCGAGCTGTTCGTCCTTGACGATGGGTGGTTCGCGGGCCGCGACGGCGACACGGCTGGTCTGGGCGACTATACGGTGAACCGGAAGAAGCTGCCGCAGGGCCTTACGGGCCTGTCACAGAAGATCAGCGAACTGGGTTTGGCGTTTGGCCTGTGGTTTGAGCCGGAGTCGGTGAACGAAAATTCCGCACTCTACCGCGCCCACCCCGATTGGGCGCTGACAGACGGTTTCCCGCCCGTGCTGGGCAGGCATCAGCTGCTGCTCGATTTGACAAAGCCCGCAGTACGCGACTACATTGTTGAAAACGTCTCGCACATTCTGGATTCCGCGAACATCCGCTACGTCAAATGGGACATGAACCGGCACTCGGTGGCGCAGGGCGCGAAGGCGCACGCGTATATTCTTGGTCTTTACGACGTGCTGCGCCGCATCTTCGGCCCGCGGCCCGAGATCTTGCTTGAAAGCTGCTCGTCGGGCGGCAACCGCTTCGATCCCGGCATGCTCTGCTTCTCGCCGCAGATCTGGTGCTCAGACAACACCGACCCCATTGCGCGGCTCAGCATTCAGGGCGGGCTGTCTTATTTGTACCCGCAGTCCACATTCGGCGCGCACGTCTCAGCCGCGCCGCACGCACAGACGCTGCGCCAGACGCCGCTTGCCACGCGGGCAAACGTGGCGTTCTTTGGCTGTCTCGGCTACGAGCTGGATCTGCGGCAGCTTCTGCCCGTGGAGCAGCAGGAGATCGCCGCGCAGATTGCGTTTTATAAGCAGCACCGGGCCCTGTTCCAGTTCGGCCGGTTCCGCCGTCTGGAAAACGGCTGGCAGGTCAGCCTGGACGGCAACTTTGCCGCAGGCGTGTTCCACACGCTTGCCGGCGCCGCGCCGGGATATGAACGGCTGCGGCTTGTTGGGCCGAACAAATCCGGACGCTACGCGGTGCGCACGCGGGCACAGGCGCTTCGCATCGGGCAATTCGGCGCGCTGGTGAAGCACGTCGCGCCCGTGCCGCTCGACCCGAACGGCGTTGTGCTGCGCACGGCCGACCGGCATTTCTTGCTTCCCGACGCGCAGGAGGAATACCATGTCTCGGGCGCGGCGCTCGTCTCGGGCATCCTGCTCGCGCCCATGTTCCGCGGCACGGGCTATGACAAGGCCCAGCGCACGCAGGCGGACTTTGGCTCAAATCTGTACATCATTGAGGAGGAACCCGGATGAAATCGCAAAACGAACGCAACCGCGTCTTTTTCGGCCTCGGCACCATCGGCCGGGATATGTTCTATTCCTTCGAGGCCAACACCATCTTGTACTTTCTGTCGGACGTGCTGAGTCTGCCGCTGTGGGTCTTTGCGGCGGTCAGCATGACGCTGTCGGTGCTGCGCATCCTTGACGCGCTGAACGACCCCATCACGGGCCTCGTCATCGACAACATCCGCTCGCCGTGGGGCAAGTTCAAGCCGGCGATTCTGGCCGGCGGCGTACTGAGCACCGTCTTTTTCCTGATGCTCTTCGGCAATATCGGCCGTGGCTGGGGCTTTATCGTGGTGTTCGCCGTTTCGTATCTGCTGTGGGACATCACGTTTGGTGTGAACGACATCGGTTACTGGACGCTTCTGCCCGCCATGACGCAGGACCAGGCGCAGCGTGAGCGCTGCGGCGCGTTCGCGCGCATCTGCGCAAACGTCGGCATGTACATCGTCATGGTCGCGTGGGAGCCCGTGACCTCGGCGCTGGGCAACACACCGAAGGTGTGGTTCTGCTGCGCGGCCGTCATTGCGGCGGTCTATCTTCTGGGCCTTCTGTTCCCGCTTCTGGGCGTGAAGGAAAAGCGGGCCGCGCCCGAACAGCAGGAAGCCACGACGCTGAAGCAGATGTGGCGCGCGCTGGCGGGCAACGACCAGCTCATGTGGACAACGCTTGCCATGGGCCTTTTCATGGTGGGCTACTGCACCACCACTGGCTTCGCCATCTACTACATGAAATACGTCTTTGGCGATCAGGGCCTGTACGCGGTTCTGGTCGCGGTCGTGGGCGTGACGCAGCTGGCTGCGCTGGCCGTCTATCCCGCCGTGGCGCGGCATTTTAACCGCCGGCGGCTCTACACGCTCGCCACGGGGCTTGTTGTTGCGGGCTATGTCGTATTTTTCTTTGCCGAGTTCTCGCTCGTGCTCATCGTTCTGGCTGCGGTGCTGGTCTTCATCGGGCAGGCGTTTATCCAGACGCTGATGCTGATGTTTTTGGCCGACACGGTGGAGTACGGCCAGTGGAAGCTGAAAAAGCGCAACGAGTCCGTCACATTCTCCATCCAGCCGCTCGTCAACAAAATCGGCGGCGCGCTCTCAACGGGCTTTATCAGCCTGACGCTGATGCTCTCCGGCATCAAGACCGGCGAACAGACCGCAGACGTCATCGGCTCCGGTGGCAAGCTGATCGTGAAGCTGGCGATGTTCGTGATTCCGCTGCTGTTCATCATCGCGGGCTATGTCATCTACCGCAAGAAATACAAAATCAGCGTGGAATTCTACCGGAGCATGCTGGCCGAGCTGGAGAAAACAGAAAGCCCCCACAGCGAAGCGGCTCCGGCGGACGCAGCGAAACAGATCGGAACAGACGGGCGGACGGATATGGACCGGAACATGGCTGTGAGGCATTGATCGCCATGACGGCGGATCTGAATACAGCGCAGAAGCATCTGTGCTGCCTGCAGTCATATCCCATTTCCCGCTGAATTGCTGCCGGACTTGCCAGATCGCCCGATGCTGTCCAGTTAAAAGGGGCAGAAAAAGCATCCGTATGGTGAGCCATACGGATGCTTTTTTGGACAGGCTGCAGCTGGCGGCGCGTTTTATTCCTCCGGTTCTGCTTGCTCCCGGGCCGCTTCGGCGTCAAACAGCTCCTCTACCAGCAGCTGCGCCCCGGCCAGCTTTTCATACGGCACGAAAAACTCCGTCCTGTTCTGCGGCGAGCTTCCAAAATACGCCGCCGCCCATGCCCCTGGCACCAGCCACTGCGTGCTGACGACGCCGTTATTCTCCAGCACCTCCTGCAGCATCTGTGTCCAGGGCGCGGTCTGCGTTGTGAGATAGCAAAAATCGCCGCGGCGCGCTTCGCGCAGGCCACGCCTGCCGCACGCGCGGCAGCAGCCGGTTTCATTGGCAAGGCGGCAATCCGGACAGTAATACATGGCGCGCACCTTTTCCTACGCCTTCAGCTGCTTGCGCTCCTGCTTCGTATGGCAGAAGTGCTCCAGCACGGGGATGAGCATGAAGCAGGTGAACGCCGCCGTGAAGCCGCCGTTATACAGGCAGAACGCGCCGTGCAGCAGCGGCACGCAGGTGACGAGCGTGTAGTGCATCATGCCAGCCACAATGCCAATCAGCCAGCCGTAGCTGCCCGCCACGGGCGACAGGCCGTTTGCAAAGCAGAGACCGATGACGATCGCCTGCGCGTTAATGGCCAGCGTAAAGTCCACGCCGATGAGGCCGCAGACAAATTTAGCGATAAAGCTGGCAATCACATATCCCGCCATAATCGGCCAGACGTTGCCCGGATGGCTGCCCTTCATGAAGCAGCAGACCATGCAGAACACGCAGCCAAGCGTCGCGGCGTTCCAGTTCGCACCGATGAGATTATAATACAGCACGATGAAAAGGCCGTAGACGCCAAAGTTGAGCAGCGTGCTGCCGGAGCCGTACTTCGCGCCGTAGTCGGCGTTGTAGCCCGAATCTTTGATGAGCGGCAGATACTGCTTGCCGCCGTCCAGCCAAAGTCCGCCCAGAACCGCAAGGCCAAAGACGATGAAGCAGAACACGTTGCACACGGCCCAGAAGCTGTCCGTCAGACCCACGCCCACGCTCGCGGGCGGCTCGGGCAAAAACACCTTATACAGAAGCGCGCGCAGGAAAAACGCCGTCAGACCAATGGGCACGGCCGCAGAATACAGGTCGTAGCCCTTGTGCATCTTGGGGCTGTGCGGCAGACCCGCAGGCAGGAAAAAGCCGATAAACACGCCCACCGCCAGCGCCAGAACAACGCCCAGCACCGTAAAGCCATGCCAGTCTGCCGCGGGATAGCGGAAGAGCATCTCGGTAATGAGCGGCGCAAGACCCGTGGAGAACAAAAATGCGTTCGCCTGCGAGCCGGGGCTCTTCTTCTTCACCAGACAGTACAGCGCCACGCCCGCGAATGAGAACCAGATGTTGAGAATCGTGGTACCCCAGAAGCAGAAGCCCGCCGTCAGGAAAAATGCCAGCGCGGACACACCGTCGGGCTTGGCGCCCGGCAGACAGTAGACGCCGAGGCAGACCAGGCACACCAGCGCCACATTCAAAAACGTCCCGGCAAAGCCGCCGTAGGACACATCAAAATAGCTTTTGACCGTCTGGCCCGACTGCGTGCAGATGCGGCCCAGCCCGGAGAGCATACCGCCCCGGTCGGGCATAATGACCGCTGCGGCCAGACAGGCCAGCGTAAAAAGGGCGAACAGCGCACGGAGCATCGCATCCGGCGACTGCAGCCTCTGTTTGAGTTTCATGAAAATCTCCTCCTAACATCATCAAAGAGGCAAAATGCCGCCGGTACAAACCGGCGGCATGTATGGATACTTTAGAGCGTTCTTTCGGCCGCCTCGACCACATGGCCGATCAGCACAGAGGTCGTGACGGAGCCCACGCCGCCGGGCACGGGCGTGATCGCGCCGACGATCGGCTCGACCTCGTCAAACTTCGCGTCGCCTGCGATGCCGCCCTTGCCTTCCTTCTTCGCCGGGTCCCAGTTGATGGACACGTCGATGACGATCTGGCCGGGGCTGACATAATCCTTCGTCAGGCTGTTCAGCACGCCTGCGGCGGAAACGAGAATGTCGGCCTGTCTTGCCACGGCTGCCACATCACGGGTCTTGGTATGGCAGACGGTAACGGTGGCGTTCTTGGCCATGAGCATCATCGCGGCAGGCTTGCCGACAACGAGCGAACGGCCGATGACGACGGCATTCTTGCCCTTGCAGTCAATGCCGTAGAAATCCAGGATCTCCATGCAGGCCTGCGGCGTGCATGGCGCGAAGCCCAGCTTTTTGCCGGTAAACACGCCGGCGTTGGACAGGTCAGTCATGCAGTCGACGTCCTTGGCAGCGGCGAGATGGTTGCAGATCTCGTCCTGGTCAGCCTTGAGGTGCTTGGGCAGCGGCCGGAACAGAAGGCAGCCGTGGATGGAGCTATCTGCGTTGATGGCTTCGATCTGGTCGATGAGCGCCTGCTTGGTCACGTCCTCGGGCAGGACGAACTTTACGACCTCGACGCCAATGAGCTCAGCACGCGCCGTCGCGCCCTTTTCATAGGACAAATCGGACGGATTTTCACCGCAGCGGACGATGGCGAGCCGGGGGCTTACGCCTTTTTCCTTCAGCGCCGCGACGCGAGCCTGCAGCTTTTCGTTCATCGCAGCAGTAACTTCTTTACCCAGTAACTGTTTTGCCATAGTTCTGCCTCCTTATTTGAAGAAACCGGCCTTGACGGTCTCAAAGATCTCGTCGGCCATTTTGCCGTACTGATCGAGCATACCGAGGCACTTCGCGTTCATTTCCTCGGCCAGTTCGCGGTTGCGCAGCGTCTTGGTGTTGATAAAGACATTCAGCGAAGCTGCCTGCAGCGCAGCTTTCACGATCGTCGCGCCGCAGCCGGCGTCGGACACAGCCAGACGCGAACCCTTGGCAGCAAAGACGGAGATGGCGTCAAGCGACTCACAGCACAGCTCCATGATGCGCATCGGCACCTGGCAGGCCGTAATGGTCGCGGCTTCCAGTACTTCTTCGCGCGTGGGATCGTCCTTGGGGATGCCGTAAGCCTTAGCCAGCGGGACAAACCCCTCAGCGTCGGCAGGCACCTGATCGAGAAGCTCGGTCTGGAGCTTATCGCACTTTTCCTTCAGAGCCACGATCTCCGCTTCCACATCGGCATATTTCTTCTTACCCACGGTGAGCGAGCCCACCATGTTGCCCAGCGCAGTGCCGATAGCCGCGACCAGCGCGGACGCACCGCCGCCGCCGGGCGCAGGCTCGGACGAGGCCAGAACCGTGACAAACTCACGGCAGGATTTCATCGTATAGTCCATATGTAACTCCTTTGCTATAAAAAAGAGCCGGTTTTCACTGGCTCTTTTTTTGTAGATGATATTATCTGAATCTGATGAATCACGCGAGGCGGTCGCATGACCGGATGATTTTTTCGCCAGCGAAGAGAAATCGGCGCAGGAATACTTTGTGTATTTCAAGCCGGTTTCCCGCGCGATGGCGGAAAAAGAACCGGTCAGGCAACTGCCGCAGGGTGATGAATCAGATTCCAATTAAAACAGGCCGGAGATCTTGCCGGTCTCGTCGACATCGATGCGCTCGGCGGCGGGAACCTTGGGCAGGCCCGGCATGGTCATGATCTCGCCGGTCAGCGCGACCAGGAAGCCAGCGCCGGCAGAGACCTTGATGTTGCGGACGGTGACGGTGAAGCCCTCGGGTGCGCCCAGCTTGGTGGGATCGTCGGACAGCGAGTACTGCGTCTTGGCCATGCAGATGGGCATCTTGTCGTAGCCCAGATCGGTCAGCTGCTTGATCTGCTTCTCAGCATTGGCCGTGAAGTTGACGTCCTTGCCGCCGTAGATCTTGGTGACGATGGCTTCGATCTTCTCCTTGATCGACATGTCAAGATCATAGGAGAACGTGAAGTCGTTGGGCTGATCGCACAGACGGACGACTTCCTTGGCCAGCTCGATGCCGCCTTCGCCGCCCTTGCCCCAGACCTCGGACAGAGCCACGTTGACGCCCAGCTTCTTGCATTCGTCGCGGATAAGGTTCAGCTCAGCCTCGGTGTCGAACGGGAAACGGTTGATGGCGACGACGCACGGGAGCTTGTAGACATTGGTGATATTGCTGACGTGCTTCAGCAGGTTCGGCAGGCCCTTCTTCAGCGCCTCGAGGTTCTCGTTCGAAGTCTCGGCCTTGGGCACGCCGCCGTTGTACTTGAGCGCGCGGGCGGTGGCAACGATGACCACGCAGTCGGGCTTCAGGCCCGCCATACGGCACTTGATGTCGAGGAATTTCTCAGCGCCCAGGTCAGCGCCGAAGCCGGCCTCGGTGATGGTGTAGTCGGCCAGGCGGCGGGCAATCTTCGTCGCGGTGACGGAGTTGCAGCCGTGGGCGATGTTGGCGAACGGGCCGCCATGGACAAACGCCGGCGTATGCTCAAGCGTCTGGACCAGGTTGGGCTTCAGCGCGTCCTTCAGCAGGGCGGCCATGGCGCCCTCGGCGTGCAGGTCGTGCGCGGTGACGGGCTTCTCGTCGTAGGTGTAGCCCACGATGATGCGGCCGAGTCTTGCCTTGAGGTCATTGATGTCGGAAGCCAGGCACAGAACAGCCATGACCTCGGACGCGACGGTGATGTCGTAGCCGTCTTCACGCGGGGTACCGTTAACACGGCCGCCCAGACCATCGACGACGAAGCGGAGCTGACGGTCGTTCATATCGACGCAGCGGCGCCAGGTGATGCGGCGCGGGTCGATGCCGAGCTTGTTGCCCTGATAAATATGGTTGTCGAGCATCGCAGCAAGCAGGTTGTTTGCAGCGCCGATGGCGTGGAAGTCACCGGTGAAGTGCAGGTTGATGTCCTCCATGGGGACGACCTGTGCGTAGCCGCCGCCGGCGGCGCCGCCCTTGACGCCGAAGACCGGGCCCAGAGACGGCTCACGCAGCGCGACGAGCACGTTCTTGCCGAGCTTCTTCATGCCGTCGGCCAGGCCAACGGTAGTTGTGGTCTTGCCTTCGCCTGCGGGCGTGGGGTTGATGGCGGTGACGAGGATCAGCTTGCCGTCGGGGCGCTTGACCTCATTGAGGATGTTGTAGTCGACCTTGGCCTTGTACTTGCCGTACTGCTCCAGGTACTTATCGTCAACACCCGCCATTTCGGCGATCTTGGTGATGGGCCACATTTCTGTTGCCTGTGCGATCTCGATATCGGTTTTGAATTCTGCCATTGTTGTTCTCTCCTTGTATTAGTTTTTGTGCTGCGCCGTCGTAGTGGCCTGGCACATACAGGATTTATGTAACAAGCCGTTGGAGTGACTTGAAACACACTTGCTGACATGGAAACATTGTCAATCAATATTTCTTTATCGATTGCATTCTATCACTTGGACGCTGGTTCGTCAATGCTTCCGGCAAAATTTTCATAGAAATTCTATACAAAAATTCATTCCGTTTTTTGCTGCATCTGCCGCTTAATGGCGGAAATGAGAATATCGCCAGCGACCACGCGGTCTTCCGCGGCAAAGCCGGAGGAAAAGTTGTCAGAATACAGAATCTGACTAGTGGGCGCGAACTCCTCGTCGCCGGCATAGACCATAATCTGCATCCGGTAGCCGCCGAGGAAATCAAACTCGAAGCCCGCGTCGCCGTGCGGCACTTCACGTGCGCCCATCCGGCGGCAAGCGGCCGCAAACGCCTCTACCCGCGTGCCGAAGGTGAACGCCGCGCGCGTGAGGCACCGTCCGGTATACGGGCCGATATACATCTCGCCCCAGGGCATCTCGCGGAAGGTCTTGAAGCCGGCCGGGCGCTCCGCCTTTTTGCCCTCAAGAAGAAACCGCAGCAAAAACGTCTGACACGGCAGGTTCTCCAGCGCGAAGCCCGCGCCCGATTCTGCGCGGATGGCGTAGTCCGGCCACGCGATGAAATACGCCGTACCCAGAAGCGTCACGGCAAACTCGCCGTTTTCATACGCCGCACCGCAGCGCGCGGCGGCCTCGGCCGGGTCAAGCGCGCGGAATTTTTCCGCATAGTGCGCAAACGGCACTTCTTCCTTGTTGTTTTGTACCTGCATATGCTTACTCCTGTACGCTTGACGGGAAGAGCGCAGCGTCGGTATGCGGCAGGAAGCACGCCGCGACGAACTCGTCCATGTAGCCCGGATGGGTGGACAGCTCCATATAGGTCATATTGGACGCCAGCTCGTGCACCTTTTCATCCGCCGCCTCGCTCAGGGCCATCGCATACGCGCCAGAAAGCGACGAGTTGCCGATATACTCGAACAGGCTGCGGTCAATATCGGGCAGCATGCCGATGCGCACCGCGTTTTCCATATTGATGCCGCTGCCGATGCCGCCGGCAACGTAGACATGCTCGAGCACACTCACATCCATGTCCAGAGACGCAAGCATCACATGGATGGCCGAGAAGATGGCGCCCTTGGCGCGGATGAACGACTCAATATCCACCTCGGTGATGGCGATCTCACGGCCCGTTTCGCTTTCCCCTGCCTCGGCCAGCACATAACGGCCCATGCCGTGCTTATCGCGCAGGACTCTCGCGCCTTCGCGCACGAACTGGCCCTTGGCCGAGATGATGGAGGTGCGGTATAGCTCGGCGATCACGTCGATGATGCCCGAGCCGCACAGGCCCACGGGCTTCTGACCCTCGCCGCCGACAATCTTGAGCGTCGGGCGCATCGTGTCCTTGTCGATGGTCACGGCCTCAATCGCGCCGTCGGTGGCACGCATACCGCAGGAGATATCGCCGCCTTCGAACGCCGGGCCTGCCGAGCAGGCGCACGACATCATGAAATCGCGGTTGCCGAAGACCAGCTCGCCGTTGGTGCCGAGGTCAATGAAGAGGGAGAATTCGTCCTTGTCCCAGATGAGGCTCGCCAGCGTGCCGGCGGTAATGTCGCCGCCGACGTAAGAGCCAATGTTCGGCGCAAGCAGCACGCGCGCGTTGGGGTTGGCGGGCAGGCCCAGCTCACCCGCTTTGAGGTTCCGCCACGAAAAGAACGTGGGAATATACGGCTCCATGCGCACGGGATTGGCGTCCACGCCCAGAAGCAGATGGTTCATCGTGGTGTTTGACGCAATGCACATGCGCAAAATGCGCTTGGCCGGCACATTTGCCGACTGGCACATAGCGGCGATGATGGGCACGAGCGTCTCTTTGATGATCGCGTCCTGCAGGCGCTTCACACCGCCGGGCTTTCCCTGCTCAATAATCCGGTTGATCACGTCCGCGCCGTAGCGGATCTGGCCATTGCCCGACGAGGCCTTGGCCAGGAGCTTGCCGCTCTTGAGGTCCATCAGAACGGCGGAAACCGTGGTCGTACCGATGTCGATGGCGCAGCCGGCAAGCGGAACGGCATCATCGCCGGGCACGGCGTCGTAGACATGGAACACGCCGTCTTTCAGTTCGCCCACGACCTTGACCGCGAAATTGCTCTTTCGCAGCAGCGCCGCGAGCTTTCTGACGACGTAATACGGCAGGACAACGTCCTCACACTCGATCGCTGCCTTCACGCCCCAGATGAGCCGCTCGGTGTCGGGCAAGGTGTCATCAAGCGTCGGCTCTTCCATCTGCACGAGCACTTCTTCAAAATCGTTTGCAAACGGCACGCCTGCGGCCTGCACGTCAGCCTGCAGCTTTTCAAAAATCGCCATTTCCTCACCCGAGGAAAGATCCGCCGTCTTCATCCGGCTCTGATAGGCAGAGGCGATATCGGGCACCAGAATGGTCACGTCGCTGACAATTTTGCTCGCGCAGCTCAGGCGCCAGCCGTCCGCGTATTCCTCAGGGGTGATATGGCCGGTCTGCGGGCCTTCGATCTCGCCTTCAAGCAGCTTCACGCGGCACTTGCCGCACGAGCCGTTGCCCGAGCAGGGCGCGTCGATGGCGACGTTGGCCGCGCGCGCGGCTTCCAGCAGCGTCGTATCCGGCGCTGCGAAGGCTTTTACTTCGTTGTCGCTGTTTTCAAATCGGAAGGTGACCTGATACATAGATAGAATTCCTTTCGTAATTTGTCAAAGGTACAGCACTGCCGCCAAGCCCCCTCGCGGCACTGCTATGCCTTTGCATGTTTCCCGGTGTGTGCAGACGCACCCGCTTTCCTCCCCTTTTGCAAAAGGAAATACGGGCGCAGACCGCGAAAAATGGGAGGGCATATGCCCTCCCATTTTTGTGAAGGCTGATTACATGAGCGGCTCCAGGCCCAGAACCGGGTGGTTCTTCTCGGTCAGGAACTCCATGAGTGCGTCGCACTCGGTGCAGACGGTCTCGTCAGCGATCATATCGGTGAAGTTATCGATGCCGTACAGCTCCTTGGCCGTGGCATTCAGACGCTCGCCCACGTCGTCCTTGAGTTCCTTGGGCATCCAGACGATACGCTCAATGCCGCCCTCGGCGTGGATGAACTTTTTCGACGAGATGAAGTGACGGCCGTGGCCCATATAGCCAGGGGTCTGCACGCCGCCGCCAGTGCAGGAGGCCAGCTCGCCGAACGTCATGCCGGAAGGGGTCATGCCCTTGTACTCGCGGTTGACGACGATAAAGCCGTTGGAGACAGGCTCGATGCCGGAGATGCACTCGAAGCAGCCGCAGGAGGTCATCGGGTCTTCCATGATGGAGTACAGCGTGACTTCCTCAACTGCGCCATGGGTCGCGTCCTTGATGGCCTCGTTGACGGTCTCATAGCGGCCGGTGCGCTCGTCGATGCAGCCCTCTTTCATGATGGGCTGGGACGGGCCGTTGGGGTTGAGCTCATACGTTGCCTTGGCATCGAGCCACGACACAGCGCCGCACAGGCCGAGACGCTCGGGCGTGACCACGCAGCAGTGCGCCGGCGCGAACGACTGGCAGAGGATGCAGGTGAAGAAGCGGTCGACGGACTCGTCGGTCATGGAGGCCAGACGGTCGTCGCGCATGTTGTAGCGCGGCATGGCCTGCTCGTTGAGAATCGCGGTGGCCTTGACGGGATCGGTGACCAGCGTGACCTGGCACTTGTCGACAACGGCGTCGAATTCGTCCATGATCATATGGTACAGCACCTCGCCAAAGTGCTTCAGGCGCAGGCCCTTCTCAAACGCGTCATTGGAGATACGGATGCGGAACTGGTTTCTCTGGCCGGTGTGCATGACACCTTCCATGTAGTTGAACCATGCGTGGATCTTCCGCTCGATGACGGACTCAAAGTCGGCCTGCATCTTCTTGCCGTAAACCTCGATGTAGGTCGCCAGCGCGTACTCGGTATCGCCGGAATCGATCTCGGGGCCGTCGACGACGATCTTGTGATCCTCGACCTGATCGGCCTCGCGCATGAGCACGAGCTCGCAGGTGGTGTTCTTGGCGGACCAGAACTCGACCTTCATATCGGCCTTACGGATGATCTCGCCCTCAAACGCAGCGGCAAACGCCACGGGGATGGGCAGCTCCTTGGACTTGATCTTGATATTGCGCAGTTCCAGAGACTTCTTAACCGTCTCATTGTGGTCGCACACAGACTCGAGCGCGCCCGGAACCTGATTTTCGCCGAGATCGATATCGACCACGACCGGGAAGCCCAGTGCGATGGCGCCAGCGCCTGCGGAAACGACGACGGAGTCGATATTGCCGAAGGTGTTGACAAACGCGGGCACGCGATCCTTGGTATAGGCAAGCAGGCCAGCCAGATCGCCGGGCTGCACGTTGCCGAAGATCAGCGCCGCGCGGATGGCGACGGTGACGACATGGATGACGGAGGTTACGTCATGGCCCAGCGGGATGACACGGAACTCAAGGCCCATCTTGACGCCGGCGTCGGCGCACTGCTCGATGACGTCGCCGACCATGAAGGTCATGATGCCCTTGGACTGGTAGTCCTTGACGACCTTGGCCACATCCTCGGCATTTTCAGCCCTGCCCAGCACAACGGCCACACCGGGGATATCGCCCGTGACCAGCGGCACGCCCAGCGAGCGGATGATGGGATCGGGCACGAAGCCGATGCCGGCCACGCGCGCATCCTCGTATGCGTCCTTCGGCTCGACGAACTTCAGGCCCTCAAGAATTTCCGCGCCCACGGCGGTAGCAAGACCGGCGTTCAGCGCCTGGCCCAGATCCTCCTGGTTGGTGATGAGGCTCTTGAGAACGCCCACGCACGCGGGCAGATCACCCAGCGTCTTGACCTTCACGCCGGTGGCCGCGTAGATGGTGGGGAAGAAATACGCGGTATCGGGGAAAGCGATTTCCTTGTCTGCGCCGTACTTGGCGATGGCGTCGTTGACCGCACCCTCGGTGAGGCCCGCGACGGCGTTGGAGCCGCCATAGATGAGATCGGTTAAAACACTCATAAATACCCTCCTGAAAATTTCGACTGAATTTGTGCGATATTCGTATGCGGCAATTCCCCGCCGGCAATGCTGCCGGCAGGGAACTTGTCAGAGATTACACGTCCAGATAAGAGTCGGAATACAGCTCGTTGTTCTTGAAAATGTCGCAGGACTTGATGGTCTCCATCAGTCTCAGATCGTTGGGGTTGACGATGGCCGAGGTCAGACCCTGCATCATCGCCATGGCCACGAGCGCGGAGTCCATGATCGGGCGGACCGCCTTGGGCGCGCCGTTGGAGTTGTTGGACAGGCCGCCGGTGGACTTGAGGCCTTCGTCGGAGAACAGCTTGATGGCGTTCAGGACGTCCATCTGCTTGTCCTGCATGCCCTTGACGACGAGGAACAGCGGGTCGAACCACAGGTCGGTCGCTTCCATGCCGAGAGACAAACCGCGCTCGAGCATATGATGGCAGTGCATCATGCGCTCTTCGTTGTCCTTGGCGATGCCGTCGGCGGAGCACAGCGCGATGACGATGGCGTCGTTGGCAGCGGCGAGGTTGATGTTGTCGATACGCGAGCCTGCGTCAGCGGAGTTGACGATGGGCTTGCCGTTGGTGCGGTTGTAGACCTTGATGCCGGCTTCAATGGCGCGCTTGTTGGCGGTATCGAGCGCCAGAGGCACGTTGTTGAAATTCTCCTGCAGCAGCTTGACCGCCCAGGTCATGAGCTCGGGGCCATTGGACTCGGCAGGGCCGATGTTGACGTCCAGATAGGTAGCGCCGGCCTTGATCTGCTGTGCGGCACGCTCAAGGATGGGATCGGGATTGAAGGTGGCCATCGCCTCGCGGATGACCGGGGAGATGCAGTGGATACGCTCGCCGATGGTGACAAACTTGGGAGATTCCGGATCTCTCTGCTTGTAGTGCGCATCCAGATCGTCGCGGATCTTGATGGCGGGGATAGAGGCAGCGATCTTCTCGAAGTCCAGCGGCGCATTGACGTCGGCGGCCTCCTTCTTCTCCTCGGCAGGCTTCTTGGAGGCGGCAACGGCCTCGGCAGCAGCCTTGTACTCGCCGTCCTTGAGGTACTTGACGAGCTCAACGGCCTCACGGGTACCGACGACAACGTTCCAATCGGGCAGCTTGTCCTGAATCTCGCCCTTCATGACGGCGACCTTGCCCGGGATGATCAGGGTGCGGTTGTTGATCTTGCCGGCAACGTCGAACTCGTCAAAGAACTTCTTGACGGTGGACGAGGAGAACTTGCCTGCGGCCCACGCGGTCAGAACGGACATGCCGGACGCGTCGGTGATGAGCAGGTTGACGGGCACCTTGGAGCGCTCGAGCTCGCCGGAGACCAGGAAGTAGGTCAGCGCGAAGTCGACCGTCAGCGCGCAGGGATCGTCGGGGCCGGCGCCGTTGATGGGGTAGATGCCGGGCGCGACCTTCATGGGCTTCTGCGGGTCGGTATAGATGTTCTGGCGCAGGCCGTAGAGCGGCAGAGCCTCGGCATAGCGCATTTCGGGCATGACGATGACGGAGCCGTACTTGACGGTGAACACGGCGGCAAGGGCCGTGGCCAGATGCACGTCGTCGGTCAGCTTGGCAAGGTTCACGATGGACGGATAGCCGAACGTGCGGTCGTTGTCCTTGAGCGCTGCACGGCGCACGAGAACGGCGTTGGCAAACGTCTCCTTGATGGTAGCGCCCGTGACGTCGAGCACCAGATTCTTGTTGCCGGCCTTCTCCAAAGCTTCAACGGTGTCGTGCAGCTCAGAGAGGTTCGCAGCCTTGACGCCCAGAACAACGCCCGCGGCGGTGGCGACGGCGCTCATGTCGGCATAGTTGTCCTTGGTCGCGCCGTTGAGGATGGGCTTGGTATCCTTGACAGCCTCGACGGCCTTCTTCGCGGCTTCAACATTCTCAGTGTCGATGATGACGCCGCGGCCGGTTTCGGCAACCTTCTTGCACAGTGCAGCAAGCTTGTCGGCGTCGCCCGCGTCATGCACGAGGACAAACTCCACGTACTCGCGCTCGCCGATGCGCTCATAATCGACGGCCTTCACGGCCTCAAGCGCAGCGTCGGCCTTCGCGTCATCCATGCAGGTGCAAAGAGGAACGGCAAACAGGTTGCGCGAAACGAGGGTCTTCTCGTGACGGAACATCACGGTCTCGCCGCCCATTTTGTGGCCGGCTGCCTCGATGGTCTTCATGGGGGGCGCAGTGGCCTCGCTCAGAAGGGCGATGGCTTCGTCGGACATGTACGGGCACTTGGTGATGGGCAGCGCGCCCTGCGCGACCTTCATGCAGAACGCCATGCATGTGGGGCTGCCGCATTCCTTACAGTTTTTCTTGGGAGAGAGCTTGAAAATGTCAAGACCTTTGACTGCCATAATTATGTTCCTCCTTCCTGATTACATCAGCGCATTGATCATCGCGGCAATGGCCTTGATGGCTGCCGGATGACGCATAATGACCGCGTCCGAACCGCCAGCCAGCACGGCAGCGGCGGTGGCGATTTCCATCTCGACGCCGCGCTCTTCCTGATTGCCCCATTCGGGCATGTCAGCCTCGGGCATGATGGCTTCCTTCACGCCCCAGGTATCGGAGGACACAGGGGTCATGATGGGCATCTGCAGCATCGCATCGGACTGCTTGAGCGCAGCATCCTTGATGCGGTCAAGCGTGGAGGCCACATATTCATAGCCATAGCCGACGGCGGCAGATCCGATGTTCATGACGATGTTCTGGCCGCTCACGCCCAGCTGGGTCATGACGGTGTTGAGCTGCTTGGCCAGGTTGATGTCAACGGCGGATTCCGCGCCGACCTTCTGGTTGTACGCCAGGCCTGCCGAAGCACCGACGGTCTTGTAGTTCTCGTCGCGGGCGGACAGGACAAGGATGTTCTTGCCGGCCAGCGCCTCGGCGATCTTGTTGAAGAGCTCGGTGTCCTTTTCCACGTTCTTGCAGCCCATGATGACGAGCGGCATCGTGGTGGCATCGGAGACGTCCTTTGCCAGCTTCACACACTCCTCGACGGACTTGTTCGCGCCGTTGGGGTCCGCGCCTTCAAAGTGCAGGCAGATAAACGATGCGCCTTCCATGGTTTCTGCGCGCTTGGCCATGTCGACCACGCTCTCGCAGCCGGCATAGAACGCCTGCTCGCCGGGCATGGTGTACTCTTCCATGCCGAAATCGGTCAGCTCGACGCCGATCTTGGGCGCGTTCTTGATCTCAGCGTCGAAGGTATGGAACGGCAGCACGTTCTGGCCGCCGATCGCCGTGGCTTTTTCGCCAACGCCAAGAACAACTTCATTGATCTTTGCGTTGTAAGCCTGTTTCTTGGGAACGAAAGGCATAATGATGAATCCCCCTATTAAAAATAATTTTTATAAACCAAGTTTGCGCATGATCTCGCCCAGCGCCTGCTTGACGGGCGCGCTGTCGGGAACCTGCGAGCTGGGTTTGCCCTCGCAGTCATACTCATATACCAGCTCGTCCTGCGGCAGAACGCCGACCAGGTCGAGATCATACCGTTTTATTTCCTCCATCACGCCGGCGTTGAGAACCCCGCCGGGCGCGCGGTTTACGATCAGCTTCATCGTGCCGGGCTTCAGCTCCAGCTCGCGGATCATCTCGGCGATTCTGCCCACGGCCTGTACGCCGCGGCGCGAGCAGTCGGAGATGAGCAGCATCGTATCCACATGCGGAAGCGTTCCGCGGCTGATATGCTCGAGCCCCGCTTCATTGTCGATGACCATATAGCGGTAGTTGCCCGCATATTTGTCAATCTGGGTCTTGAGAACGCCGTTGACAAAGCAGTAGCAGCCCTTGCCCTGCGTCCGGCCCATGACGAGCATGTCAAAGTCGTCCTCTTCGATGAGCGCCAAGCCGAATTTCATCTCGGCGTAGTCGGCCTTTGTCATATTGGCCGGCACGGTGCCCTTCTGCTCGGCGCGGGCCATCTCCTCGCGGATATCGCCCAGCGTCGTCTCGACCTCCACGCCCAGCACCTCGTTGAGGTTGGAGTTGGCGTCGGCGTCGACAACCAGAATAGGGCCTTTTTTCTGCTTGCACAGATAGTCGATAATCATGCCGCAGGTCGTCGTCTTGCCGACGCCGCCCTTACCGGCAACTGCGATGGTATGTGTAGCCATAGAATCCTGCTCCTTTAAAGTCTCGCTGCCGTCTCACGCCCGCAGGCGCGAACCGCCGCGAAACGCTCGCCCCGGCGGGCGCGCTGCCCGCCGGGATCGGTGTCAGTTACACGAGGTCGATAAGACCGGCGGCCTTTGCGATGTATGCGACGTCCTCGTACTTGTTGAGTGCGTACAGATGAATGCCGTCGACGCCGCAGGCTCGGTACTGGTCGATCTGGTTGATGGTATATTCGATGCCGGCCTGCTTGAAGCTGGCCTTCTTGCCCTCGACGTCGGCGTCGAACGGCTCTTTGTCAAACGGGTTCGGGAAGATCCAGTTCTTCGAGATGATTTCGCAGAGCTTGCGGTCCATCACGCAGCCGTTGCGGCTGAGCGCCATGTTGATCGTGGCGGCCTGATCAAGGATGGGCATGATGCCCACGTCGACGGGCAGCCAGATACCGGCGTCACGGATCGCGTCGAGCCAGCGGCGGAACGCGTCCATATCCCAGCACAGCTGCGAGATGATGAAGTCGGCGCCGTTGTCCTGCTTCTGCTTCAGGAAGGCGATATCTGCCTCCAGACTGCGGCACTGGATATGGCCCTCGGGAGAGCCCGCGACCGCAATGGTGAACTTGTCGCCGAACTCCTTGCGGATGAACTTGACAAGCTCGGTGGCATAGTGCAGATCGCCGTTGGTGCCTGTCCAGCCGAAGGGCAGATCGCCGCGCAGCGCCAGCACATGGTTGATGCCGTGGTCAAGATAGGTCTGCAGCTTGGTTCTGATGTCTTCTTTCGTGTTGCCGATGCAGGTGAAATGCGTCACCGGCTCACACTTGCCGTCGGCCTTGATCTTGTCGAGCACTTCCAGGTTCTTGCCCACGTTCGTGCCGCCCGCGCCGTAGGTACAGGAGATGTAGTCGGGGTTCAGGGTATACAGCTTTTCCAGCACGCCGCCCGCGCCGCAAAGCTTTTCCATACCCACATCGGTCTTCGGCGGGAAGACCTCGAACGAGAAAGTGGCTCTGTTTTCATAGATTTCAGCAACGCTCATATTTGCCTCCAAATAAATAAAAATAGATTGCCTGTACAAATCCAAGCCGGGAAAGCGCAGACTTTCCCAGCTAAATTCGATACAAAAATATCGTATCACATTTGCCAGTCAAATACAAGCCCATCGCCTTACAAAAACTGCAAAAAACCACCAACTTTTCGCAGCCGTTTTTTCCTGTTTTCCACGCGCCGGTCAAAGCCGGGTAAAGACAAATTTCTGCGTCATACCCGCGCTTTCGACGAACACCGTGAGATCTCCGTTTTGCTTTCTGTCGACGCTGAGATTGACCGCCTTGCCCTTGACCAGCTCGCGGACATAGGCCACTGGGTCATCGGTCTCGATCTCCTCAAAAAACACGTCACGCATCTGGTTGTTCGCGCACAGATTCTGGATCTCGCGCACCAGCTCATACTCGTGCGTCATACCGCGCGCGGGATGACGATGGCGGTGTTGCCGACCAAATCGACCGAAACAAGCTCGCCTTCGATGACGACCTGCCGTTCCATGAGGTCGGTCAGATACACCATGCCGTCTTTGCAGTCGATGCGCTGGACGTTTGAAAGCAGCAGGTTTTCCGCCTTCTGCTCCGTTTTATATACCATTGCAAGGCACATGGCTCTGCCTCCTTACGCGTTCATGGCAGCGAGCACCGTGGACAGGCGCAGGTTGCCCTTTTCAAAATCGCTCACGGCGAGCATGATCTGCTCATAGGCTGTTGTCTCGCCGAGATCCTGCAGCTGCTTTGCAAGCTGCGCCAGTTCATTGGCGTGCGAGGCGTTGTGGCCCACCATATACTTCATCAGCGCGATCAGCTCCTGCCGCGGGCTGACGTGCTCGTGGCCGCATTCTGCGCAGTTCACGCCCTCGCCGCAGTGTACGCCGCAGCCGGCAGCCGCATGCGTATGCTCGTGCGGATGCGTGTGCCCGTGCTCGTGCTCGTGCGGGTGGGTGTGCTCATGCGTGTGCACGGTGCCGTCGGCGTGGGTATGCTCGTGCGTATGCACGGCGGATTCTTCATGTTCCAGATGCATTCAGATCGATTCCTTTCAGACTCTAATGCGTAGAGTTTATTTGTTTCATATTATACCGGAAAGCGCCTGTTTTGTAAAGAGCGCGCTGCTTTGAAAAACCCCGGCACGGGGTTATCTGCTCGATTTTGGCGGAAAAACCGTCATTTTTTCTGTAGCAAACACGGCGCGGCTGTGTTATACTTCACACAGAAACCGGGAAGGAGCCTGCGCAATGGAACACGAGTACAACGGTCAGTACGAGCCTGAGCATGAACACGAACTGGAGCACGACCACGACTATCTGCATGAGCACGGCATCGCCCACCTGCACTACCCCGGCGACGCACATACGCCCGAGCAGGCGCATACGCACGAGCACGCGCCGGGTGCGTCCGGCCACGGCCACACGCACGCGAATACCAAGGCCGTCATCAACCGGCTGGCCCGCGCCATCGGCCATCTGGAGCACGTCAAGCGCATGGTCGAAGACGGGCGCGACTGCTCTGAAGTACTGGTGCAGATTGCGGCGGTGCGCGCGGCCATCAACAACGTGGGCAAGGTGATTCTGCAGGACCATATTCAGCACTGTCTGGTCGAGGCCGTGGAGCACGATGACGAGCAGGCGCTGGACGATCTGTGTCAGGCCATCGACAAATTCATCAAGTAAATCCGGGAAAATTCACGATTTCTTAACGGCCTTTTGCTATGCAGAGGGCCGTTTTTCTGGTATACTTGGAGAAATATCCGTTTGAAAGGAGCGGTCGTTTGCAGACAAACCGCATTCTGCTTGAAAAACTCAAAGAGGCCGCGGCAAGCGTGCTGCCCATCACGGGCGTTGTCTGCGCCGTCTGTTTTGCGCTGGTGCCGGTGGACGCATCGCTGATGCTGTCATTTCTGCTGGGCTCGGTGATGCTCATCGCAGGCATGGGCCTTTTTACGCTGGGCGCGGAGATGTCGATGTCGCGCATCGGCGCGCAGATCGGCGCGAAGCTGACGCGCTCGCGCAGGCTGCTTCTCATTTTGCCCGTCAGCTTCCTTCTGGGCGTGGCCATCACCGTTGCCGAGCCCGATCTTCAGGTGCTCTCGGCCAACGTGCCTGCCATTGACAAGATGACGCTGATCCTCACCGTCTCGGCGGGCGTGGGGCTGTTTCTGATGCTCAGCATGGCGCGCATTTTATTCCGGGTGCCGCTGCGCGCGCTGCTGCTCGCATTCTATGCGCTCGTGTTCGCCGGAGCGTATTTCTGCGCGCCGCAGATGCTGTGCGTGGCGTTCGACTCCGGCGGCGTAACCACAGGGCCGATGACGGTGCCGTTTATCATGGCGCTGGGCGTGGGCGTTGCGTCCATCCGCAGCGACGAAAATGCCAAGGCCGACAGCTTTGGTCTCGTGGCGCTGTGCTCCATCGGCCCGGTGCTGGCCGTGATGGTGCTGAGCCTGCTCTATCCCGGTGCCTCCGGCGCGGCCGGATCCGACGCGGCGCAGCCGCTCGCCGACACCGTCGCGCTGGGCCGGAACTATCTCTCCGCATTCCCAGCATACCTTGGCGAGGTCGCCGTAGCGCTGGCACCCATCGTGGTGTTTTTCGCGCTGTTTCAGATCTTCTCCCTGCGCCTGCGCAAGCTGCCGCTGCTGCGCATCCTTGTGGGCCTGGGCTACACCTATGTGGGACTGGTTCTGTTTCTCACGGGCGCAAACGTGGGCTTCTCGCCCATGGGTCAGGTGCTGGGCAGCGCAATGGTGCGCGCGCATCCGGCGCTGCTCATCCCGCTTGCGGTGCTCATGGGCTGGTTCATCATCCGCGCCGAGCCCGCGGTACATATCCTCAACCGCCAGGTCGAGGAGCTGAGCGCGGGCGCCATCTCGGAAAAGGCGATGGGCCTGAGCCTGTCGGTGGCCGTGGCGGCTGCGACGGGACTTGCCATGGTGCGCGTGGTCACGGGCGTGCCGGTTCTGTATTTTCTTGTGCCGGGCTACGCGCTCTCGCTGGGCCTGAGCTTTTTCGTGCCGCGCACGTTCACGGCCATCGCATTTGACGCGGGCGGCGTGGCCTCCGGGCCGCTCACGGCCACATTTTTACTGCCGTTTGCGATGGGCGCGTGCACCGCGCTCGGCGGCAACGTGATGACGGACGCCTTCGGCCTCGTGGCGCTGGTCGCCATGACGCCGCTCATCACCGTGCAGGTCATGGGCGCGATCTGCGTGCTCGCCGCGCGCCGCCGCAAGATTGCGCCGGTCATTACACCCGCGTTCGCCGACGGCGAGATCATCGAGCTTTGGGAGGCGTGCTGAGATGGAGCTGTATTACCTGATCGCCATTATAGACCGCGACCGGACTGCGCGCATGACGCAGCTATATCAGGCCGCGGGTGCGAGAACGATTCTCACCAAGCTCGGCCGCGGCACGGCCACAAGCGAGCAGCTGTCCGTCTACGGTCTTGACGAGACGCCGAAGGCGGTCGTCGGCGCCGTGGCGGGCGCCGACGGCGCGCGGCAGATCTTCCGCGCGGCCCGGCGGAAGCTGCTGATTGACATCCCCGGCAACGGCATTCTCATGACCGTGCCCATCAAAAGCGTGGCAGGCGGCAGGACGCTCGCCTACCTCACCGAAAACACGAGCGCAGGAGGCACGCCCAGCATGGAATTTTCACACGAACTCATCATTGTCGTCCTCAACGAGGGTTACAGCGACTACGTCATGGATCTGGCCCGCGCGGCAGGTGCGGCAGGCGGCACCGTTCTGCACGCCAAGGGCACCGGCGTCCGGCAGGACGAGCGCTTTTTCGGCGTGCGTCTGGCCGACGCGAAGGACATGATCTACATCGTCGCGCGCGCGGAGGAGAAGGCCGCCATCATGCGCGCAATCAACGACGGCGCGGGCCCCGGCACAAAGCCGGGCGCGATCTGCTTTTCCCTGCCCGTCTCGGCCATCGCAGGACTCAGAGAAAAAGAAGATTGACCACTGTTTATACAAAGACGCGCCCACCGGCCGGTGGGCGCGTCTTTATTGCAGCAGTACGGTTTGAATATGCGCCGCGAAGGCGTCGAGCACGCCGTCCACGCCGGGCAGGTGCTGCGCCGTACCCGCGTCGTGCGCGGTCTGCATGAGGCAGAAATTGGGCGGCAGCATCGCGGTCTTGTTCAGGCACATCGCGCCCAGAAGCTGTCTTGCTACAAGGTCGCTGCCCGAGTAGCCCGAGACGACGATGCCGAACAGGTACTTGTCAAACAAATCCTGCTTGACAAGCAGGCTCGTCAGCCGGTTAAAAAGCGCCGTGATATTTGCGCTCACCGCGTCGTTGTAGTTCGGGCACAGAAGCAGCAGCGCGTCGCTTTCGCGGATGGCGGGCAGCACCTCGTCTGACAGCGCGCCGCCGTAGAAGCAGGTGCTGCTCTCGGCAAAGTGCGCGCACGCGTCGTACGAGCAGCCGCGGCAGTCGTATATCGCTCCGTTCTGCAGGCAGATCTCCTGCGTCGTGATCCGGCCGGGCAGGCGCGCGAGCGTCTCACGGCCGAGCCAGACAGTATTGGAGCGGCGGTTGCTTGACGCGTGCAGCATCAGAAGCCGCGGCGCGGCAAACTTCGGCTGCGTGAACGACGCCAGCCGCGCGGCGAGCCTTCCGATCTGATACACATACGTCTCATACCAGTCAAGGCTCAGCTGCTTTGCCAGAATGTGCTGGTTGTAGAGCGACGCCGTTCCCTCGACGAGCGGCTTTCCCATGAACGCGCAGCCGGCCATATTGGCCGCGAGCGCCAGCTCCTGCGCGGCCTGCTTGGTGTAGAGCTCCCCGCCGCCGTCGACGATGAGCGCGCCGCAGCAGCCCGCAAGGCAGCCGGGATTCTGCCGCAGCGCGCGCAGCAGCGCTGTAAACTGCCCGTCCGGGCCGTATTCATCCAACGCCACGGCGAAGATGAGCCGCTTTCCCGCCGCGCCCTGCGCAATTCTCTCCGGCGCAAGCGCCTGAACCTGCATGCCGCCGAGCGCCTTCTCCAGCGCCTGCGTGAGACGCGCGCCGCTTCCCACGCGCACAAGATACAGCCCGCTCATCGGTAGTCAAATTCGCGCAGCGCGCGGTGCGCGCCGGCGATGCGCGCCATCAGCTGCGGACAGATCTCTTCGCGCGAGAGCATGAGTCCCTGCCGCGTCATGCGGCTGACGCAGCCGAAGTACGCGCCCGCCAGCGGCACGGCGCCATGGTGCGCCTGGCCGCGCGCAAGGCGCAGAATGCTGATGGCCGCCGAGGACAGCCCCGGCGCAAGATACGGCTTGAAGCCCAGCTCGCGCACACGCAGGTTGGCTGTTCTGGCAAGCTCCGTCAGGTGCTGTGAGACAGCCGCATCATAGTCCCGGCCTGCGCTGTTGGCGACAATCAGCCCCTCACCATGCGGGCCGTAGACACGGCCATTTTGAAAGTCCACGCCCGCTTTTCCGGCGTAATACGCCGCGCGCGCAGCCATGACGCCAAGGCCGAAGCCCTGCACCTGCTCGGGCAGCAGGCCCGCCGCGTCAAAAGCGCCCGTCTCATCGCGGTTGCTCTGCAAAAATACGCAGCGCGACAGATGGTCGACCGGGTCGGATATCTGGCAGAAAAGCCCCATGAACCTCGCCGTGCGCGCAAGGCGGGCATAGTGCGCGAGCATGGCACGGTTGGCCTCGTACTGGGCCATGCGCACGTCCCTGACGCCGCTGCCGAGCCCCGGCACGCCGCGCGAGGCCGTGAAAAGGAACAGGTCGCAGTCGAACAGCGCCTCCTCGCTGCAGACCGTGACGCGCGGCATCACGCGCCCGTCCGCGTCGGGCAGCACCTGGTTGAGCTCCATCTCATACCGGGCGCACATCGCCCTGTTGGGGTCAAAAATTCTGATCTCTGCCAGCTCACGGCCGAGGAGCTTCAGCCCCGTGAGCACCGTACCGCCCACATCGCCGAGGCCCACCAGCGTCACGCGCAGGCCCGTGCGGTTTGCGGCAAAATGCGCGCGCAGATAGCAAAGCGCATTTTGAAACTCCAGATTCAAAACCGTCGCGCCGTGCCCGGCCACAAATGCCGCCAGTTCGCGCACGGAACCGGGTGCGCCGGCCCGGCACGGCCGCAGGCAGTCCACGCTTTCCTGCTCAAAGAGCTCTTCAAGCGAGCGGATGGCAAACATGCCGCGGCTCGTTTCCGCCCTGCGCCGCACGAGAAAGACAAGCGGGGCAAACGGCGCGCACACCGCCTGCGCGTCCGCCGGGAAATCCTCTTCGTGCGCGGCACACAGGCAAAAATCGTTCCAGCGTCTGCAGATCATTGCGGTTTCGCCTCCTTGCGGCAGATCTTATCAATCTGCGCCAGATCTTCCTCCAGATACGCCGACGCGGGAAGGCCGAAGTCATAGCGCATGCACGTGCCCTTGTCGGGCAGACGCGGCTGCTGCAGCGCCTCGCCGAGGCGGCGGATGCTCAGCGCCGTACTGAACACACGCTGATGCTCCTGCTCAAGCACGCTCATGATCGTCTTCGCGTTCTCAAGCGCCGTGCGTGAGAGCGCTCGCACGCTCTCTTCGGGCGCGTCGGAGAAGTAATTCGGGTAGTCGTAGGGCAAAATCAGGTTCACCGACGGCAGCATATGCTCCTGCGTGCTGCGGCCGGCCACACTGTCGCCGCCCAAAAACGGATACAGAAGGCTCTCTGTGACCCAGTAGTGCAGGTTCGGGATGAAATACTCGCACTCGGCCTGCCGCGACTGGACGCGCATGAGGTCCCGGCCATAGCCGGACATGACGGCCACGATGATTTTTTCCGTCTGCAGATTGGCCGCGCGCAGAACCTTGTCGAGCTTTTCGATGCGGTAGCCCTTGTGCAGCAGATCGTCGACCAGCAGCACAGGCCTGTCAAAGGATTTGAGCGTGCGCACCTGATTCGGCAGCCGCGAATAGCCGGGGTATTCCTGAATCTCAAAGCTGCGCAGGTCGGCCTTGAAGCATTTTTCCACGTGCAGCGTCTTGGTAACGGTGTTGGGCACGATTTCGTCGGAGAAAATTTTGCCGTACGGCACGCACATATACGGCCCCAGCCGCCGCACGCCGGGCGGCACGTCCTGCACGCCGTTGATGGCCTCGATGCGCTCGACCAGCGCCTGATTGAGCATCTCGGTGTCAAACGCCAGCAGCAGCTTTCCGGGGAACATGCCGTTCAGCGCCCGGCGCAGCCGCGGCCTTGTCTGCGCGACCGCAGCTTTCACGGCGGGCGAATCGTGGTGCGGGGCCTTGATGGTCAGCATCACGTCCTGCAGCAGCATGACGGGCGAGCGCATGTCGACAAACCAGATCTGCCCGTGCGGCCCGGCCGTGACAAAGCCCAGCTGCTCAAGCGCCCGGCGCAGCGCCTCGTCCGACGGCTCACACCGGCAAATGGCATACGTGTGGCCGCCCTCAAGGCTCCGCGCCAGCAGCTCGTTGAGCAGCATCCGGCACGTCTGCTCGCGCGCGTCGGATTCGCAGCGCAGCGCGTCGACAATCAGGATTCTGCCCGATGTGCGCTGGCGCACGTAGCTCGCCGCCTCGATTGAGCCGAGCGCGTCGTACAGCTCGTCGACCACGATGGTGTGTCCCACGATCCAGCCGACCAGCAGCTCCGGTCTCGCGTACAGCCCGACCGCCAGAGGCGCAGATTTGCCCCGCAGCAGCCGGTTCAGTGCCTCGGGCAGCTCGGGCGCCGGCGCGCAGCAGCGGCGGTAGAACAGCTCCTGCTGCTGCAGCACGTTCTTGTGCTCCGGCGCGCGGACATAGAGTCCGTTTTCATATACGAAGCTCTGCACCACGGGGTCGACCAGCATGGAGATATCGAGCTTGCGGTCGATGGATTCGCGGATGCGCGTGGAGCTCACGGTCTCGTAGAACGGCGGAAGCGTGAGCAGCAGCAGCTTGCCCCGGATGAGGGTTTTCAGCCGCTGCGCCGCCTCGCCGGTCTCGTTGCGGCAGAAGATGATGTGGTTGTAGTCCGCCGCGCTGCCGTGCATGGACGTGTGGTAGGCCGAGGCGTTTCGGATGACGTCGCTGCCCGCCACGAGATACACCTCCCGCCCCGGCAGCAGTGTTTCAAGCCTTGCAAGGTCGGCAGGATTTGCAATGTTGATGGGGATATCGTCCGGGAAGAGGTAGGTATCCGCCTGATCGGCCACCGAGATATCCACGATCTGCCGCCGGAGCAGCTTCGGCAGCGTCTTTTTGCTCCACGAGAACTCGTCCACAGCCAGATAGACCTCAAAGCCCCGGGCCCGGATCTGCTGGACGATCTGCTTGTGGCCGTTTGAAAACGGATCGAACGTGCCGGGGAAAAACGCCACCGGCTTTTCCGCCGGGAAGCGGAACGGGCCCAGCGCGACCTCGGAGCGGACGATGTAGCGGTAGAGGTGGTTGAGCATCGCCGCGCAGTTAAAGAACGTCAGCTGACCGCCGTGCGGCTCGCAGAGAATGGTCAGCAGCTTTTTGTGCAGGTGCACGAACATGTCGTGCCTGCGCGCAAGGCTGATGCGGTCCAGGCCAAACACATCGCGGCAGAGCACACACAGCGCCGTCTGGTGTACGGCGGGCTCGTAGTGGCTGATGCCGGTCATGAGGATGCCCAGCATCCGGCCGGCGATCTCGCGCGCGCCGTCGGGCAGGGCGCAAAGCGCCTCGCCCAGCGTGTGCAGCGCCACCTGCGCCGGGCGCACCGAGGCCCCGCGCGCCAGATTTTCCAGATAGTCCACCGTCTCGCGCAGCTCCTTGTCGGGCAGCAGGCACATGAGCCTGCCGAGATACGGCGGAATGAAGCGCGAAATCTGCTCCTGACCCGTCTCAAGCTCGCGCATGAGGTCGATGGAAATTTCGTTGACCTGGTCGACGCTCAGCCGCGGCGCAAGTTTAAGCAGGTGTTCGCCCGCCGCTTCGCGCACGGGCAGGTGTTCGCTCACCGACAGAAGGTTCGACAGGTGCATCGCCGTGTGGAACAGTGCCGCCGGGTTCTGCTCGGCGCTGCGGCAGAGCATCTGGATCTGCGCGAGCTTCACCGTCCAGTGTACGGCGTTTTTCAGATTGGACAGGTGCATGCGCGACGACTGCTGCGCGCCGAGCGGCGCAAAGGGCTCGTCCAGCACGCGCCCTTTTGCGAAGCACAGCGCGTCGCAGTGCTCGCCCGCCTCCGGCGTATAGCCGCGCGCAATGCGCATGGCCTCGTCCGCCAGCTCCGGCCGCTGCTTCTTTAGCCGCAGCAGCAGGCTCAGCACGATCATCTGCAGCCGCACCTCGCCGCCGTGCAGAAGCACCTCGAGCTTTGCCAGAAGCGCCTGCACGTCCCCGTCCGTGATCGCCGTGGTCGGCACATGGCACAGCGCGTCCGCCAATACGAAGCTGTCGGCATCATCCTCGTACAAAAGCGCGGCCACGAGCGGCTGCAAAAGCTCCTGCGTCTGCGACGGCTCGCAGCTTTGAAACAGCGACTCGCAGATGGTCTTGAGCGAGTTGGAGATGCGCATGGCGTGCTTGGGCGCGATTTTCCGGTCGGGGTGCAGGCAGAGGCCGATATACTGCTTCCACAGCTGCAGCGCGTCGAGCAGCAGCGCGCTCATCGCGGGCGTGATCTCGCCGGCCTTCGCCGACGCGGGCCGCTCCTTGCGGTACTTCGGGCCGCTGTTGGCCAGAATTTTGCCCATGATCTGTCCGGCAGTACGGCGCACGTCGCCGTCGGGGTGCATGAGAAGCTCATACAGCAGAACCAGCGTCTTGCGCTTGTTCGCGCGCGTCATGTAGGTATTATACTCCTGCAGCAGCAGAAGATACGTCCGGATGCGCTGCAGGTTTTTTTCGCCCTTGGCCTGCTCCAGAAGCTGCTCGAGCGACTGGTCCGTGCTCACCGTGCGCATCAGGCGGATGCTGCCCGAGAGCGTCATGCTGCAAATGGCCTGCAGCGCCTGCTCCGCCGTCATAAGCGACGCGTCCGTCTCGTCGGCAGGCAGCAGTTCGTCGCACGAAAGATCGGTCGGAACGCCCCGGCTCACGAGCATGCACTCAAAATCATGCAGCTTCTCATACACGCTCCGGTAGCGCGCCTGCTTCTGCTCGGTCATGTCGCTGAGCTTGGAGAAGATGATCGCATACGCCTCGGCGAGCGAATAGATGCGCACATGCTCGCGCCCGTCCTGCTCGCGTGCGCCGCGCACGCGGAAATCAGCGTAGATGAGCAGCAGCGATTCCACCGGCAGATTCTCAAATTCCAGATCCCATGTCGAGTGGTTGGCCGACACATGGCCGGTCTCGGGCATGTGGTTCTCATTGAACCACTGCCAGGTGTAGTAGTAGTGCAGATACGGGATGCGCCGGGCGTCGGCACCGCGGCAGCCGAATTTGCCGATGTCGTGGCCCAGTGCGGCGGCGCTCACAAGCGGCAGATCGACCGGGATGCCCGCCTTGGACGCCAGAAGCGCCGTGTGCACGGCGACGTTGTGCACACCGATGGTGTGGCTGGCCGGGTCAAACGGCTGCACCTCGCGGCCGATACGCATGAGCGCGATGTAGTGGCTCTCAGCGCAGGCGCGGGAAAACAGGCGGTATTCCTGCGCCACGCGGCTGTTTTCACATTCGCCGGGCGAAAGCGCGATGAGGTCCGTCAGCGGGTCAAATGCGCCGCAGTTTTGCTCCAGCACGCACTCAAGCGCCGCCAGATACGCCGTTTCCTGCACCGACAGCACAGGCCGCGGCATATCGGGCAGCGGGAACATGCGCTCGGTCAGGCGCTCATAGAGCGCGCGCAGCCAGGCCGTGCCGTCAGTCTGCGCCGGCAGGCCAAGCACGCCGCGCATCGCCTCCAGTGTCTTCCGGCACGCGTCCGACGCGTGACCCGGGATGGACGCAAGCGCCGCCATGGCCACGCCGTCATCCAGCACGGCGCGCAGCAATGCGTTCTCCCCGGCCATCCGCGATGCGCGCGCGGCCAGCGTTTCGTTGTTGATGCAAGCTCTCTGCATACGCCACCTCGTCTGCCGGTATCGCTCCACCGGCGGTAGTTTTTTCCTATTCTACCACGCATACGCGGATTTTGCACAAAAATCTGCGTCCGCCGCGAAACTTTTCGCTTGCAGCCACACGCGCTTCGTGCTACGCTCAAGGAAGAAAGCGAGGGAGGAACGTATGAACGAGCCGCGTGTGCGCATCCGCGACATCGCAGAGGAGTTGGGCCTCAGCACAGCCACCGTCTCTAACGTCATCCACGGCAAGACCGGCAAGGTCTCGGACGCGACGGCCCGCCGCGTCCAGCAGCTTCTGGAGCAGCGGCGGTATATCCCCAACATGGCGGGCATTCTGCTGGCGCAGAACAGCTCCGGGATCATCGGCGTGGCCGTGTACGACCACGAAAAATACGAGGGAAAACCGCTGGCCGACGACTTTATCGCAAGCGCGTTAAGCGAACTGTCACGTCAGATCGACCGCGCGGGTAAGTTCATGATGGTCAAGACCGTCCGGCAGCCCGACGATCTCATCGCGTTCGCCTCGATGTGGAACATGGAGGCGCTGGTGCTCATCGGCTTTTGCCGGCAGGACTATGCGCGCCTGCGTGAAAACATGCGCATCGGCCTTGTGGCCTATGATGCGGCGGGCGACATGCCGCCGGGCAGCTGCTCGATCGGCCTCGACGATTTTGACGGCGGGCGGCAGGTGGGCAGGCACTTCCGCAGCCTGGGCCACAGGCGGGCGCTTTGCATCGCGGACAACGACGAGCACGTCGACCACGCCAGAAGAAAGGGCTTTGCCGCGGGCTTCGGCCCCGGCGCGGACTTCTGGCAGATTCCCATGGACGCGCGTGAGCGGCTTTCGTATTACGAAGCGCACCTTTCCGCGCTGCGCGCCTACAGCGCCGTGTTCGCCGTGTCGGACGTGTACGCGCTGGAGCTCATGCGGTTCCTCCCGGCGCACGGCGTGCGCGTGCCGCAGGAGGTTTCCGTCGCGGGCTTTGACGACACGCCCGCGTGTACGCGCGTATATCCCGCGCTCACCAGCGTCCGGCAGGACAGCCGCGCGCGGGCCGCGCTGGCGCTGAAGCGCATCGCGCAGCTGCAATCCGGCGAGCCGGTCGAGCCCGTCTGCCGCCTGCCCGTGCAGCTCATCGCGCGCGAGAGCACCGCGCGCCCCGGCCCTCCTCTGTAAAAAGGGCGCAAAAAATCCTCCCGCGGGATGCGGGAGGATTTTTCTCATATGCCCGTGCGGACATAGTTCTTTTCTTTTTTTGCCTCGACTTTTTTCTCGATCGCGGCGGGGATCGTCTCGCGCAGCCTGCCGAAGCCCTTCCTCAGCCAGTGCACAGCCCAATAGCCCGCCACGCCCGCGGGGCACAATGCAAACAGCACGCCAAGCAGCAGCGCCAGCGCCGCATGATCCTCGGTCAGCCGCGCGGCGTTCTCCCAGTACGGCAGAATGACCGCGCGCGTCTGCATCGACCGCTCACCGAAATCGCCCAGCACCTTCACAAGGCTCGTCAGCTTGTAGCGCGCCGAGTTCTCCACCACCAGATTCACGTCCGGCGAAAAGCTCTTTTCCACCACTGATCTGGCGTAGCCCGTGATGGGGTCGGCCATGACCACCTCGTAGCAGTCGATCTTTGTCTCGGAGATGCGGTTCAGCGCGTCATAGCTCATGAACATGCCTGCGTCCTTGCCGTAGGCCTTCCGGCTGGCATAGTCGTCCTCGCGCTGCACCACGCCGGCCACGAGATACGGCCGCTCGCCGATCATGACCTGCTGGCCTGCCACATCGTAGCTGCCGAACAGCGTCCACGCCAGCGCCTCGTCGAGCACCACACGGTCGGCCATGTAGTCGTCCGCCGTCAGATAGCTGCCCGCGCGCAGACGCAGCGGATGGAACGTAAAGAAATCTCCGCCCACACCGAGGGTCTTAACGTTCGCCGAGCCATGCCCGGTGGAGACGCTCAGCTGTGTACTGCCGGAGTACGCGTCCACATACAGGCTTCCGCCCTCGGGCGCTTCCAGCGACACCTCCTGCATGGCCTGTTCGATGCTCTCATGGAACGTCTCGACTGCCTGCACATCTGTCTCACCGCCCACGGGCAGAAACACACTCACCTGCGCAAAGCGCATATCGCTGCCGCCGCGCCAGCGTTCGGCCGCCTGCTGGGAATACAGGCACGTCGACACGCTGTGAAGCCTGCCAAAGCAGACGCCGGCCAGAACTGCGCTCGCCAGCGCCGCGCAGAGCCAGATAACAGCCCGGCGCGACAGACGGCGTTTTTTGCGCGGCGCTTCAAACCTCCCGCTCATGGCTCGTCCACCAGCCGCACCTGCGTGCCCGCCTCAATGGGCTTGGTCGAGGTGGTGATGACGAACTCGCCCGCGCCGATGCCCGACACGGCGGTGAAGTTGTCGTCCTTCGCCAGCTCCTGCACATCGACGCGCGTGGCGGTGTAGCGCGTGGAAAGCGGCGTGGACTTGGCCACCAGCGCCAGCACGAACGAGCCGTTGTTGTCCGTGCGGATGGCAGAATTGGGCACCAGCGCGTCATAATTCGCGCTCTTCTGCCCGATGGAGAGCGTCAGATTCGTACCGGGGTCGACCTCGCCGGAGAGGCGGAAGATGAGAAGCTTCCCCTTGCCGGGGTTTTCCGGGTCGTTGGCGACGGACTCGAGCGTTGCCGTCACGTTGCCGCCCCAGTAGTTGACGAGCTCCGCGTTGTCGCCCACTTTCACGCGGCGCGCCTGATCCTGCGTCACGGGGATCTTGATCGTGTAGCCGCGGTCTGCCACATTGATGGTGCAAAGCGGCGTCTCCGCGCCCGCGGTGTTGCCGGCGGTGACGCTGATCTCGCTGACAATGCCGGAGACCTTGGCCGTCACCTCCTGCCCGTCGGCGTTTTTGGTCAGCTCCTCGATCGCCAGCTTCTGCTTTTCGATGTCCTCTTTCTGGTCCTTCAAATCGAGGCTGGCCGTGTCGCCCAGACTCTGGGCAAAGACGAGATCCTCCAGCGCCTGCTTGGCAGACTTCACAGTATCCGCGGCAGACGCGGCGCTGGCGAGCTTGTCCACCTCCGCCTGCTGGTCGTCCACATTGTCGGAGACGGCGTCGGCCTGATCTTCCAGGCGCTCAATGGCAGCCTCAAAACGCTTCACCGCGTCCTCGGCGCTGGCGAGTTTGCGCTCGCTCTGCGTCAGATTCTGCTGCGCCTCATTCAGCTTTGCCACGATCTTGTCGCGCGAGCCCTCGGTGCTGTCTGCAGCGTTCCTTAAATCCTCCTGCAGCCGGCTCAGCTCCAGCGTCAGCGCCTCAATCTTTTCCTGATCGCCCGAAAGCAGCGCATACGACGCGGAGCACTCTTTGGCCAGCGCCGCAGCATTTTCTTCCGAGCCGGTGTCCGGATGGTTTGCCAGCCGGTTCGTCAGCTCATTGATATCGTTCGCCAGCGCTGCGGCAACGGTCTTGTCCTGCCCGGCGACTTCCATCAGAAGGTTGTAGTAATACTCGTTGAAGACCTTGTCGCTTTCATAGACCGCCTGCGCCGCAGACAGCTCGCTCTGCTTGTCCTGAATCTGCCGCTGCAGCGACTGCTGCTGCGACTGGCCGTTGTCAAAATCCTCCAGCTGTGTCTGCAGGCTTTCAATTTCCGACTCATAGCCCGAAATCTTGCCCGTCAGTTCGGTCACCTGCGCCTGCGCATCGGTATAATCCCGGTCAGACTGCGCGTCGGTCAGATCTTTCTGCACCTGCTTGAGCTGCCGCTGCAATTGCTTCAGCTGCGCGTCGGCCTCGGCCTGCGCGCTGGCGAGATTCGCCGGGTCCATCGTGCTGTACTGGCGGTAGATGACCAGCGCCTCGTTGTACGCCGCGCGCGCCTTCTCCACCTCGCGGTTTTCCTGCGCGTCGCTGGTGGACGCGGAGAGCAGCGCCTTTTCATACGCCCGCTCCAGCGATTCCAGCGCGTCCTGTGCCTGCTTGAGCTCGTCGGACTCCGCCGCCTCGAGCGTAAACAGCACATCGCCGGCATTGACCGTCTGGCCCACTTTTACCTTGACGCTCGCGATCTTGCGCGTCTGGCTGATGGTCACGTCGTAGGTCTCGTTGGCGGCGATGGTGCCCGAGCCGCGGATCTTGGCGTTGATCGCGCCGGACGAGACCTGCTGCGCGGCGACCTCGGGCAGCGAGGCGTTCATGATGGTATTCGAGAAGAACGTCAGAACCAGCAGAATCGCCAGAAAAATGATGGCGGCCGTTTTGACCCACTCGCGTCTTTTTACATTTGCTTCCATATGCTTCTCCCTTTATCCTTTCACAGAACCGGAATATGCGATGCCCTCGACCAGGTACGCCTCGCCGTGCAAAAACAGCAGAAGGCCCGGTACCATATACACCACGGCGGCGGCAAAGGCGATGCCGATTTCGCCGGCATTGATGGTGGAAAGATAGACCGACAGCGGCTGCATGTCCGCGTTCTTGAGCAGAATGAGCGGCTGCTCAACCATGTTCCAGTAGTCGATGAAGACCAGAATGGCAATCGAGTACAGCGCGCTTCTGCACTGCGGCAGGCAGATGCTCCAGAAGATGCGCCATTCGCCTGCGCCGTCGAGCTTGGCCGCCTCGATCAGCGACGCCGGGATGCGCCGCATGAACTTTGTCAGCAGAAACACCGAGAACGGCGCGAACGCGCCCGGCAATATGATCGCCCACCGCGTATCGAGAATCCCCAGCCAGTCGCTGACCAGGTAGTTCGGCACCAGCGTGACCTGATACGGCATGAGCATCAGAATCACGTAGAAAAAGAAGATACTGTCGCGCACCTTGCCACGCCAGCGCGTAAAGCCGTAGGCCGCGATGGACGCCACCAGCAGCTGCGCAATGACAATCGGCACGACCAGAATCACCGAGTTCCAGAACTTGTACAGGAAATCCGGGCTTTTCAGCAGAACCGTAAAATACTGTGAAAAGCTGACCTTGTCGGGGATAAATTTCAGGTTGATGGTGTCCTTGATGTAGCTGGTGCCGTTGGTCGCGTTCTGAAAGACCTGCCCGTAGTTGGCCGTGATTTCGCTTTGCGTCATGAACGAGTTCGTGATCGTAAGCAGCGTCGGCATCAAAAACATGCATGCCAGCACGGCGGCCAGGATGGTCAGCGCACCGCGGGAAAAATAGCGCTTTTTGTGGTATCTCATCCTTCCACATCCTTTCCGAACACGTTTTCCACGGCGAAGAGAATGGCGATGAGCACAATGATGACCAGCGCCAGCAAAACGGCGGCGGCCGACAGATACTGGTAATTGAGCTTGTCAAACATGTTGTTCATGAAGTGCTGCAGCATGTACAGTCCGTCATACGGATATGAGCCCGAGAGCAGAAAGACCTCGCGGAACACCTTGAACGAGTTGATGATGGACAGAATCGTCACGAACAGCACCGTGGGTGATAAGTACCGGAGCTTGATGTGGAAGAACTGATACGCCGCCGACGCGCCCTCAACCTCGGCCATTTCCAAAAGCGTCTTTGGGATGTTGTTGAGCGCGGCCATGAACAAAATCATGTTGTAGCCGAGGTTTTTCCACAAAAACAGCAGGATGATGACCACCATGCAGTAGTCGGACTTCAGCCAGTCGATCTTGTCCGCGCCGAAGACCGCCAGAAATTCATTCACCACGCCGTTGGAGTGGAACAGCACCTGCCACACCAGAATGATCGACGCGATGGGCACCATCATGGGGCTCAGGAAGAATGAGCGGAACTGGCTCTTGGCCGGGATGCGGCACTCGAGCATCAGCGCCATCAAAAGCGACAGCACCACCGCCAGCGGCACCGAGATGCCGGAGAACACCGCCGTATTCTTCACCGCGATCTTGAACGCACCGTTGTTGATGACGCCGATGTAGTTTTTCAGTCCGGCGAAACTTGAATCCACCGCGCCCGCAATGAACGAATAGTACACGACCACGCCGAACGGGATGACATAGAAAATCGCCATGCCCAGAAAGCTCGGCCCGGAAAAGCACATGGACGCAAGAAAATCGCGGACTTTATTGTTTGCTTTATGCCAGAACTTGCGCAACGTTTTACCTCCCTCACACCGGGGTACGGGTCTGCCGCCCTGCTGCCTGTCCGCGTTGCGGGCAGACAGCACAAAGGCAGAGCCGCGCAGCGGGGGCCTGCCCTTTTGGGGCAGGCTCCGCTTGCGGTCACAATATATTGTATCAGCTGCCTGTAAAAAAGGGAAGAGGCAATGTGTCAGCTCTGCTCCTGCACATACAGGTTCACGCGGCTTTGCACCATCGCGGCCGTATCCTCGGCGGACTTTTCGCCCGCGAAGAACGCCGCCACCTCATCGGTGATGATGTTCATGATGTCCTGATCGTAGCTGTAGACCGAGTGCGTGTTCTCAATCAGGTCCAGAATGACGTCGGCATCGGCCTGACTCAGCTCGTAGATCTCCACCGATTCCATCTGAGTCTCGGTGCCGTCGGGCGCGATGGACACACCGCCGCCGTAGGTCATCTTCGGCCACTTGAGCGGTTCGCCGTTCTCATCATACATGATCTCGCCGTTTTCATCGTACTGATATTCGGGCGTCATAGCCTTCTCCAGCATCCGGTCGAACGCGTCCTGCATGACCGGGAAGCACCAGATGCTCTGGTTTTCCACCTGCTGCTTCTGCCCGAGCAGCTGCTCACGCACGAAGGCCCACGCCGCGTCCTGACAGGCGGAGACGGCGGAGATGGCAAAGCCCGTCTGGGTGTAGAAGCTGTTGTTCGAAGTCCCGTCCTCGGACGGATAGCCGACGAACCTGATGCCGCTGTCATAGCCGTAGCACTGATACAGATAATCCTCGAAGGTGCTGAACGAAACGAGAGACAGCAGCTGCTTACCGGAGTTCAAACGCGCCTGCGTATTGTCATCCTCCTGCCAGTTGTAGTTTTCCCAGTCAAATTCCGCAGGGAAGGAGTTGGCAAACTCCAGCAGCGCGATGAATTCCGGGCTGTCGAAGCTGACCGTTGCGGTCGTCCAGTCGACAAACGCGCCGATGTTGCGCGCGATGCACTGCTGCAGCATATCGCTCTTTGTATTGTACACGTTGAACACGGTCGCATCCGGCTGCAGCTTTGTCATCGCGTCCTTGAGGTCGGCCAGCGTCCATGTCTCGTAATCGCCCACGACCTTGTTCAGGCCGAACGCCGTCTGGATATAGAACGAGGTGGGCATCTCGTAGAGCTTGCCGTCCTTCTCCAGCGCCCTGAGGATCGGCTGCACAAAGCTCTCTCGGCTGAGCGTCTCGTCGTTGTCGATGAACTGGTACAGGTCCGCGATCACGCCCTTGCCCGCGTAAAGATCGACGGGCATCTGGTCGTTCAGCAGGAACAGATCGGGCACCTTACCGGAGAGGATCTCGGTGTTGAGCTTTGTCATACCGGCGGTGTAGTCGTCCTCGGTGTTATACTCCGAGTAGTCCTTGACCACGATGCGGTAGCGCTCGCTCGTCTTGTTGAAGTCCACGATCTTCTCGCGCAGATCCCAGTCCAGCCACATGCAAGCCAGCGTGATGGCAGTCTTTTCCGGCAGCGAGCTTGCGTCCACGCGCGTGAGCGTCACCATCTGCGTGGTGCTCTCGCCCGCGGCGCTATCCCAGTGGCGCAGGAACGCAACCACGCGCCCGTCGGGCAAAATGGCGTAGCCGTTCATGTCGTTGGAGTTGATGTCGCACTCGATCCAGTCGACGACCTTCTCCTGCGTCTGCGTCTCCAGATCGTAGCCGAAGATATTGCCGTTATTGTCGAAATACAGGTCGTACACATCGTCGCCGGGGAAGAAATTATACGCATTCTGCGGCAGCTTGATCGCTTCGCCAAAGTCCTGCGTAGCAAGATCGATGGGAAGGAATCTCTGCCCGCCGGTCTGCGTGGCCTCGTCATAGACGTAGGTAGCGATGCCCACGGTGTCGCTGTTCATCTGGCAGAGGCTGCCGCCGTTTTCGCTGCAGTCCAGCATGAAAAGCTGCTTGCCTGTTGCGTCAAATACATACACATACTGCCAGTCGCCGGCATAGACGTTGCCGGCGGTATCGACGCAGAACGTCGAGATGGAGTTATAATACTGCTGCTCCTCCGACCGTTCGGGCTGGATGTTCACCTCTGTAATCAGGCTGCCGTCGGCAGCCACATGCAGCAGGCTCGACTTCTCCTCGCCCTGCTCATAGTAATTGTATTCCTGATCCGTCTCGGGATCAAAATCCTCGGGCACGTTGTAGCGGTATGTATAGAAGTTGATGAGCAGCCACAGCGTGCCGTCCGGGGCGGCCTGCATGTGATACACATTTGTGCCGCCCTGCCAGCCCTCGGGGATCTCGGGCATGACGAAGTTTTCAAGCTCCGTTGCCTCGCCCGTCTCCATGTCCAGCCGGAACAGCCCGTCGCGGTAGTTATTGTAGGTGTACGTCTCACCCGTGACCTCGTCGGTCTCGGTGACCTCTTCGCCCAGAATGCTTGCCGAGAGATAGACGCTGTTGCCCGCGGCGCAGATCTGGTTGATCCACTCAAACTGCGCCGTGATGTCCTTGAACTCCGCCTTGTAGGCGTATTTGGCCGTGACGGTGGCCTTCTCAGGCTGCGAGAGCTTGTCGGCGGAAGGCTTGCTGCCCGGCTCAGCCGCGCTGGTGCCCGGTGTGTCGGACGTACCCTTTTTGCTGCATCCGGCCATGACGCCCACAACCATCACCAGTGCAAGCAGCAACGCCAGTAAACGTTTTTTCATGTTTCATACTCCTTTTTCATTCCATGGCGGCAAATGCCGCCGGGGCTTTGTTTTCTTCTGCGCCTATTCTAGCAGGAAGTTCGCAGGAGGGAAAGCGTTTGCGCACAGATTTAAGAAAGATTTAAGAGTTTGACACCCCGCCCGCGTCCGTGCGCGGCAAAACAATCTCGGCCGAGAATTTTCCTGCCTCCTCGTGCCGCACAAGCCGCCCGTTCATCTGGCCGAGGATCTTCTGGCAGGTCTTGAGACCGATCTTATTGCTCTCGACCGGCGACGTGAGCTGCGCGACGGTGTTGCCGATGCAAACGTGCAGCTCGTCCGCCTCGTCGAACACGCCCACGGTCACGGGCCGCGCGGGGTCGGCGTATTTGCGCACGTTGTCAAAGAGGTTGTCGAGCACGCGCTTGAGATAGAGCACGTCCACCTGAATGAAGCAGTTCAGCTCCAGCGGCAGCACCTGCACCGAAAAGCCCGCCTGCTGCAGCGAGACGCTCTGCTCGCCCAGCAGCTGCGACAGCAGAATCTGCGCGTCGTAGCTCTGCAGCTCGAGCGGCAGCTCCTTGCTGCCGAACAGAAGCGAGTAGCGCAGCAGCTCGTCCGTCAGCTCCTTGAGCTGCACGGCCTTGTCATACGCGGCCTGCACATAGCTCTCGGCCTCGGATTTTGAGCGGTACTGCTCGCGCTGCAGAAGGTCGAGATAGCCCAGCAGCGCCGTGAGCGGATTTCGGATGTCATGTGACATGGCCGAGATCAGCTCACTGTTTTTTTTCAGCGCTTCACGCTCCTCCTCGGTCTTCCTGGCCAGCGACACGCGCATCTGCTCCACGCTCTCCATAAGAAGCGTCAGCTCGTCCCGGCCCCTGGCCTGCAGCCGGAGCGAGAGGTCGCCGCTTCCGATCTGCTGCACCTCCTGGCTGACCATGACGATCGAGCGCGTGATTCCGCGGTTATACGAGAGCATCATGAGCGCGAACAGCAGACACGCAATGCCCACCGCGCACAGCGTGACCAAATCGTACATGCTCGACTCCGAGAAGTCGTACACCACCGCCTGAAACAGGCCGTCGCGGAAGTTGAGCGGGTAGATCTTGACGCTGCTGCTCAGCGCCTGCAGATCCTCCGCGCCCAGCATCTCCGAGTCGATACCCCACCAGCCGGCCTCCAGCGCCAGCCTCTGGTCCTTGTACAGCAGGATATACACGTCGCCCTTTTTGATCGTCCAGCGGGCGATGGCGTCGGTATTGCGCGAGGAGAGATTGTTCTGCTGCACATAGTACTGCAGCTCCTCGATGGTGGCGCGGTTGCGCGCTTCCACGGCGCTGTCGGACATATAGAAGTGCCCGATGAGATACTGCCCCACGCTCTGCGCCAGAAAATACGCGCCGAGCGAGAGCGCGATGGCCAGCAGCATGACCAGCATCAGCCGCACGTGCAGCGAAATAAAGCGTTTCTTCTCAGTCAACCTGATACCCCTTTCCCCAGACCGTGCGGATGAGGCGCGGGTTGGCCGGGTCTTCCTCCAGCTTTTTGCGCAGGTTCACAATATGTACCATCACAGTGTTGTTTGACGCGGGCATGTACTTTTCGTGCCACACGCCCTCGTAGATCTGCGCCACGGACACCACACGTCCGCGGTGGTTGGCAAGAAACAGCAAAATGGCGAATTCCTTCTCCGTCAGCTCCAACGGCTCGCCGTCTTTGAGCACGCGGCGGTTCTCCTCGTCGAGCGCAATGTCCTGCCGCAGGTATTTGCCCGCCGTCTTGCCCTTGTACACGCGGTAGCGGCGAAGCAGCGAATCCACCTTCATCAAAAGCTCCGGCTGGGAAAAGGGCTTTGCCAGATAGTCGTCGCCGCCCGCCTGATACGCGGCCAGCTTATCCTTTTCCTGCGTCCTCGCCGTGAGAAACAAAATGGGCGCGGGCGAGCATTCGCGGATCTGGCGGCTGGCCTCCACGCCGTCAAGTCCCGGCATCATGATGTCCATGATGACAAGGTCCGTCTCCGGATGCTCACGCACCACGTCCACAGCCGCCAGGCCGTTCGGCGCCTCATACACCGCGTAGCCGCGGCCCTCGAGCAAAATACGGATGATGCGGCGGATATCCGGCTCGTCGTCGGCCACCAAAATATGAATGATCGGGTCCATATATAACCCTCCTTATCTGCATTGCCTTCAGTATAGCATAGAATTGCCCGTTTGCGAACTTCTTAAGAAGATTTAAGAGTTGCCGAACGGCGCGCGTTGGTGGTATACTGGGGAAAACACCGTTCAGGAGCCGCACATGCAACTTCTTTATCAGGACAACCGGATATTTGTCTGCATCAAACCCGCGGGCGTTCTCTCGACCGACGAGCCGGGCGGCATGCCGGAGCGCATCCGGGCGTATCTTGAAGACGCACACGCCTGCGTGCGAGCGGTGCACCGGCTCGACCAGGCCGTGTCCGGCGTGATGGTCTACGCCCGTTCGCGCGTGGCGGCGTCCGTTTTGTCCGAGCAGGTGCGAAACCGCACGATGCAAAAGACGTACCTCGCGGTGACAGACGGCGCGCCGGACGCACCTGCGGGTGTGCTGCGCGACCTTCTGTGGCGCGATACCGCCGGAAGGCTGACGCGCGTGGTGCACAGCCCCGGCAAAAACGTGCAGCCGGCCGAGCTCTCCTACGAGCTTCTGGCCCGGGCGGAGGGGATAAGTCTGCTGCGCGTCGTTCTCGCCACCGGCCGCACGCACCAGATCCGCGTGCAACTCTCGTCGCGCGGCCTTCCGATCGTGGGTGACAAAAAATATGGCCTGGGCGGAGACTGTCCCATCGCCCTGTGGTCGTATTCGCTCGCGTTCCGCCACCCGCAGACGGACGCGCCAGTCTTTTTCTCCTGCCCGCCACCCGCCGTTTTTCCGTGGACGGAATTTGACCTGCATCGCTTGCTTTTTCCGCCGGCGGACGTATAATATCCGTGCCGTTTCCGGCATACTACCGCAAAAAGGAGCGTATATCTCATGTCCTCGCCGCGCGCATACACGATTGACATGCTCAACGGTCCCGTCTTCTCCAAGATCCTGCTGTTCTCCCTGCCGCTGGCCGCGACGGGCATTCTGCAGCTGCTGTTCAACGCGGCCGACGTCATCGTCGTCGGCAAGTTTGCCGGCAGCACCTCACTGGCCGCCGTCGGCGCAACGTCGTCGCTCATCAACCTGCTCATCGGCGCGTTTATGGGCATCTCGATCGGCGTCAATATTCTCATCGCGCGCTATCTCGGCTGCCGGCAGGAGGAAAACGTCTGCCGCGCGGTGCACTGCGCATTCGCCCTGGGGCTGATGCTCGGCGCGCTGGTTCTGGCGCTGGGGCTGGTGCTGTGCACGCCGCTGCTGCGGCTCATGGACACGCCCGATGACGTGCTCCCGCTCTCCAGCCTGTATCTGCGCATCTATTTTCTCGGCGTACCCGCCGCGCTTTTGTATAATTTCGGCGCCGCGGTGCTGCGCGCGTTCGGCGATACGCGAAGGCCGCTGGAATTTCTGGCCGTGTCCGGCACGGTGAACGTCGTGCTCAACCTCTTTTTCGTCATTGTCTGCCATCTGGGCGTGGCCGGCGTAGCCATCGCCACGGTCGTATCGCAATATATCTCGCTCCTTCTTGTCGTGCGCTGTCTGATGCGCGCGTCCGACTGCTCGCACCTGCGTCTGCGCAGCATCCGGCTGTACCGCAGCGAAGCCGTACAGATGATCCAGATCGGGCTTCCGGCCGGCCTGCAGAGCGTCATTTTCAACATCTCCAACGTCATGATCCAGAGCTCGGTCAATTCCTTCGGTGCCGAGGTCATGGCCGCCAATACGGCCGCGGCCAATCTCGAGCAGTTCATCTATACCGCCGACAACGCCGTTTTTCACGCGTCGATCACCTTCACCAGCCAGAATCTCGGCGCCAACCGTCCGGAGCGCATTGCGCGCATTCTTGGCGCGTGCGCGGCGACGGTGCTGCTCATCGGGGTGCCGCTGGGCGTTGTGCTGCGCGGATTTGCCGCGCCCCTGCTGGGGCTGTATATCACAAAAACCGACCCTTCGTATGCCGCTGTTGTCGGGTATGGCATCATCCGCATCGCATACATCGGCTCGCTGCAGTTTCTGTGCGGCCTGATGGAGCTGGGCAGCGGCATGGTGCGCGGGCTCGGCCGGGCGTGGCTGCCGATGTTCGTATCGGCGGCAGGCGCGTGTGTGCTGCGCATCGTCTGGATCTTGAGCGTGTTTCGCGTGTGGCACACCCTGCCCGCGCTGTATCTGTCCTATCCTGTCAGCTGGGTCGTCACGGCGCTGACCCATTTCGGCTGCTTCATCGTCATCTACCGCGGTATGCTGCGCCGTGCGCGGGTACATCAAACTGTGAAAAAGGAGTGATTGCAATGCGCGTCATCGATATGGCCGACATCATCCACGCCATGAGAAACGAGACGCAGTTCGTGCTGCGCTGTGAGGAGGTCTACCACGACAAAATCAGCGCCGCGGCGGGCACGATTCTCAGCGCCCTGCCGAAAAAGCCCTTCGTCGCGCTCACCGGCCCGTCCGGCTCGGGCAAGACGACCACCGCCATGCGCCTGAAGGCGTATCTGGAAAATCTGGGTGTGCACGTGTGCCTGCTCAGCATGGATAATTTTTTCCTGCCGCTGGACCAGCGTCCGCCCGAGGCGGCCGACTGGGAATCGCCCTATTGCGTCAACCGGGCGCTTCTCATCGAGACCATCGGTCGTCTGGCCGCCGGAGAGACGGTGCAGGTGCCGTGGTACGACTTCAAGGCCAACACCACCGGCGGCTACACCGCCATGACCGGCAGCCGCGACGGCGTCATCATCGCCGAGGGCATCCATATGCTGAACCCGCTCATCTTTGATGAGATTCGTGACCGCGCCACGGGTGTATACGTCGCGCCGCGCACGCGTATCATTACGCCGAACGACCAGATCGTAAAGCCTGAGCAGGTACGCGTGGCGCGCCGCATGATCCGCGACTACCACGGCCGCGGCAAGTCGCTGCGTGAGACGATCGAGCGCGCGCAGACCGTCGACCGCGGCGAGCTGCAGTATATCGCGCCCAACAAGTCCAACGCCTCGATCCACATCGACACCTTCCACGACTATGAGCTCTGCATCCTCGCGCGCGATCTGCGTGAGCTGCCGCAGTTTGCCGCAGAGTTGGACGACGCATTTGTGGAAGCGCACGGGTTGTCGGTGCTGATGGAGGTCGTGCGGAGCCTGCCCGCGCTCAGAACGAGCTTCGTGCCGAAGGACTCGCTTGTGCGCGAATTTGTCGGCGGCAGCTGCTTCACCTATTAAAGCCCTTCGCAGCCGGAAATTTGGAGGTCAAAAAAAGCGCCGCCCATGGGCGGCGCTTCAGCGTGTCGAAAAAGCCTCGCAGAGTTTCGCGCCCGCAGGCGCGAAATAATGCAAACCAAATCACAGTGTGCAGGCTGTCCGCTTTTGGCGGACAGATCGTGCGCGCAGCAGGCCGCGGCCTGTTGTCGAAAAACTCCAAAGGAGTTTTTCGACAGCCTCAAGCGCCGCCCATGGGCGGCGCTTTTTCGCGCGTATCATTCTTTTGTTGCCGCCTGCTTCGTGTCGATTGTTTTTCCGAACACGAAAAAGCGCTGATACAAATACTCCAGCACAAAATTGAGCAGCATATTCAGGACCGTTACAAGATACCCGTTCCACCCGAGCCCCTCCGCCAGAAAGCTGCCCAGATACGTAGACGCCGGCGTGAACACGGCGTAGAACGCCGCGACCTTCAGCATCGCCACGGGCACGTTGCCCGCCGACCGGAAGGTGAAGCTCCGGTTCAGCGTAAAATTCCACAGCACCGACGCTGCCAGCGCGATGAGGTAGCACGGCCAATAGCTCCAGCGCGTCAGCTCATTGAGCAGCGCAAACGAGATCAGCTCGATTGCGCCCGCCGAGATGGAAAACAGTGTGAATTTTACCATCCGCAGAAGCTCTTTTTTCTTTTCCTGTGTCATGTGGTCCCCTTCGTTTCTCTTTTTCTGTCTATTTCAGCCCCTTGGCATACTCCTTGGGGCTTACGCCGTACTGGCGCTTGAAGGCGGTGGAAAAGTGCTGCGCGCTGGAAAAACACAGCGCCTGCGCGATCTGCGCCATGCTGCCCGCGCCGCTGCGGATCATCTGGCGGCTGCGTTCAAGCCGCACGCGCAGCATATACGCGCCGGGCGCGCTGCCCAAATGCCGCTGGAACAGCAGCGACAGATACGCCGGGCTCACGCAGCAGACCCTGGCCAGCTCCGTCACCGTGATGCGCTCGCCGGTGTGCTCGGCCACGTACTCCACCGCGCGGCTGATGATCTGATTTTCGCCCTTGAGCGTCGACGGGATGGGGACGGTCTCGCTCTGCGTGCCGGCCGCGTCCGTCGCATAGCGCACCAGCAGCGCCTGCAGCGCCGTAATCAGAAGATCCGCCTGATACGGCTGCTCGGTGTCGATCTGCCGGGCAAGGCCGCGCATCAGTTCGGTCGTTGTGCGCCGCTCGGGGAATTTACGCAGCAAAAGCGTCTGCGGCAGCGGCTGCGCGCAGAAAAATGTCGCCACCAGAAAGCTGCACGGCTCTGTATTCCCGCCGAACTGCACATGCCAGCAGTCGGGCGGAATGATCATGGCTTCGTTCTGGCGCAGCGTCAGCTCCTGCCCGCCCGAGAGCACATGCAGCGCGCCGTGGCTCACATACGCCAGCTCATATGGCCGGTGCCGTTCGCCGGCGAAGAAGAAGCCCGGCCCGTGCTCCTGCAGGTAGATCGTGCAGATCTGGCGCACGGAGATCTTCGGCTGCAGAAGCGGCAGCGGCCGCGCCCGCAGCTCCGGCTCGCGCTGCAGCGGCATCGACGCGCGGTAGCGCACGGCGCACGGTCCGTCGATGGACACGACGGCAAACTGCACGCCGGGCAGCAGCTCCACGGGCTTGTCCATATAGAACTCCGCCGTCTGCCCGTCGCAGACCAGCCGCAGGACGGCCATGCCCTCACCCGGCGCAAGCACCACCGGCGCGGCGCAGCGGTAGAACGCGTCCGAGCCCGCAAGCTCGAGCATCGCCTCGGGCGCAAGCCGCGCGTCGCCCGGCTGCAGAAGGCTGCCGTATTTGGTAAAGCCCCAGAAATTGATGTATTCCAGCATTTTCATCACCGCTTCTATTCTAACACAAAACGCCTGTGCTGTGGGAAGCTGTTTTCAGCATCGCCCGCCGCCAAACCGGGCTGCGGCCGTCACGGATGCAGCACACTGTAGAGCACGTCCGGATAGTCTGTCATGATGCAGTCGGCGCCCATCGACGCCAGATACGCCATGTCCCCGGGGTCGTTGATGGTCCAGTACTGCACGGCCATGTTGTGCGCGTGCGCGTAATTGATGACCGCCGCGGTGCCGAGGTTGATGCCGTACTTCAGATAAGACTCCTCAAACGGGATCTGCAGCACCGAGCAGGGCGGTTCATACGACTTGCTGTTTGTGAGCGCGGCCAGATAGAACCGCAGCACTTCATTTACCGACGCGCTGCGCGCGAGATCGGGGTATGTCTCATCGACATAGGCGCTGATCTCGGCCTGGAACGTGCCGAACACCACGCGGCTGACCAGTCCGCGCCCGGTCAGCACCGCGTAGAGCGTATCCACGCCCTGCATGCCGAGCGCACCGCCGTTTTTGATCTCGATGATGTACTTGTAGTCCCCGGCCGCCGACAGATAGTCCAGAACGTCCTCCAGACGGAGAATGCGCAGCTCGTCGGGCACGGCCGCGCCCGAGAGCCCGGCATAGGGCATATTGCCGTCGGGATCGACGAATTTCGCGCCCATGTTGAGCTGCCGCAGCTCTTCATAGGTCTTCGTCTCGGGCCGTACGTCCGTCTCGCCGAACACAGCCTCGCAGTCGGAGGTTCTGTCCAGCGTGTCGTCGTGCAGCAGCACCAGCACGCCGTCTTTCGTGATGTGCAGGTCAAACTCAAACACGTTCACCTGGAAATCGGGATTCTCCACGCAGTTGGCAAACGCCATCATCGTCTCCTCGGGCGCGATGCCGCCGCCCGAACGGTGGCCGGAGATATCCGTCTTGTCGAGGATATAGGGGTTCGTCGTCTCATAGCGGATCACGTCTGCCGGGTCGGAGCGGTGGTGCTGGGAAATCTTCATCGCCGCGAACACTGCCGCTGCCAACACCAGCAGCACGCAGGCGAAGATACAAAGAATTTTCAGGAACTTTTTCATACTGTTCTTTCCTTTTTCTGCTTTTTGTGCGCATGGGCCGTATTTTATTGTAGCACCGGAAAAGCTCTTTTGTAAAGCGGCCAAAATCCAGGCCGCAGCGTGGCATAAAAACACAGGCAGTTCCTTTCGGGACTGCCTGCGCTTTTCATGTTTCTTTGCCGTTCAGGTGCCGGTTCAGCGGAATTTCTCCACGTAGCGGCACATCAGCGTAGCGACCTCTGCGCGGCTGGCCGCGGCGGTGGGCCGCAGGTTGCCGCTGGCGTCGCCGCTGAACAGGCCCACGCTCACAGCCCAGATCATGGCCTGCTTTGCGTAGCCGCTGACGGTGTTGCCGTCATGGAAACGGGACAGATCGCCGCTCACGACCGGCGAGCCCTCAAGCCGCCACAGAATGGCTGCGATCTGCTCACGCGTGACAACGCTGTCGGGCGCGAAGCTGACGGGCGAAACGCCGTTGACCACGCCGTTCGCCAGCGCCCACTCCACAGCGGTGGTGTAGTACTGGCCGGACTTCACATCGGCGAACGTGCCGGTAAAAGCGGCGGCAGGCTTGTTCTCAAGACGCCAGAGGACGGTCACGAGCATTGCGCGCGTCATTTCGCCGCTGGGATCAAACTTGTTCGCGGACACACCGTTGAACAGGCCCAGATCGACCACGGTCTGCACCGCGTCATAGGCCCAGTGGCTGGTGGGCACATCCACAAACGTGGCTTTTTTCTCAGGCGCAGGCTCAGCGGGCTTGCTGGGCGCGATGGGCGTCACCGGCGGGAGCACGGGCGTGGGATCGGGCTCGACAACAGCCGTCTTGCTCCACTTGGCATACAGGGTGACGTCGGCGGTCACAGGCGCACCGAAATCAAAGCGGTTTTCGTACGAGCCGTCGGTGTACCAGCCTTCAAAGGTGTAGCCGGCTCTGGTGGGATCGGCAGGCGCGGCAGCGTGCGCGCCGCTCAGAACTGTCTGCGACGCCACTGCGGTACCGCCCATGCTGTTGAAGCTCACAGTGTAGTAAACCTCGGGTACGGGCTCCGCTTCGACCGACACGACGCAGTAGCTCAGCACTCTGGTATTGGTCTTGAGGCAGACCTTCACGAATGCATAGCCGGGGGTCACGCCGGTCACAACGCCGTTTGCATCGACCGTCGCAACCTTGGGGTTAAAGGAGGTCCAGATCAGCTCCTTATCGCTCTGCAGCGAGGGCTCGGGCGTATACTCGGGCACAAGCGTCCCGGTCTCGCCGACCTTCAGCGCCAGGGAGTGGACATCCAGATCCAGCTTGGTTGCCTTGACCGGCTCAGAGATAACGGCAAAGTCAACGCTGTACTTGCCGTCCTTGCTCGTGGCCTTCAGGTAGCTCACGCCGGGCTCGGCAGGCGTATACTTGGCAATGTTCTTCTTGGTGTAGCCGTCCACGATCACGCTTTCTTCCGTGGTCAGCGCGCCATCGCCGTCTATGACCGTCCAGGTGAACGGGCCGTAGAGTGCCTCAGGCGTTTCATACTCGTTGCCGCTCAGCTCGCCTGCGGGGTTGCCCTCGCTCACCACACCGTCGGCGCGGATGACCAGAGTGTTGGTGTCGCCATAGGGGGCTGCATAGACGACGATCTCACCGGTGGTAGAATCGTAGGAATAATAGCTGTAGTATTCAGAGTTCATCCACCAATACTCATATCCATAGTCGTAGCGGGTACCAACCTGAATGGTCTCGGGCAGGGCATAGCCCTCCTCGTTGACCAGCCTGCCGGTCCACTGTGCACCGGTGCCGACCGTAGGCGCACCGTCCAGAATCAGGCCCTTTGCTTCGACTTCGGGATTGGAGTAACCGTAGTTATAGCTGTTCTCGAGCGTATACAGCTTTACAGGCAGCGCGCTGTGGGCGGAGACTTCCTTGTATCTGGCAATGAGCGTTGCGGTCTCGCCCTGCGTCACGTAGACAGTCTGCTGGCTGCCATACAGGTCAGAGATCAAGTCGTCGTCGCTGTTCGTCTTGTACAGGGCTTCCCAATCCAGCGTCATCGTGCGCTTCACGCCGTTGAGCGTGACGGTCAGCGTGCCGGAACCGGCCGGGATGGGCGGATTGGTCTGCTCACCCTGATTGTAGGGATCGTAGGCGCTGTAGTTCAGGTAGATCAAACCGCTCAGGCCGTCACTCGTATACTTATCGCAGTTGACAAGGCCCTCGTAGTTTTCAGCAGTTTCCTCGTCCTCGCTGACCTCCCAGCGGATCTCCGTCAGCTCCACATCGGCGGGCTGCAGGTTGGTGACCTTGACAACGATCTCGCCTGCGGGCGTCAGCGTGGAGAAATGGTCAATGGAGAGGTCAAAGTCCAGAACCTCGGTCGGCCGCTCCTGTACGGCCACGATGCATACGGACTCGGACACACCGTTGGAGACGACGATGGTGGTCTGACCGGGCGCAAGCGCCACAATGTGGCCGAACTCATCAACAGAAGCCACCTCGGGGTTGGTGGAGGTGCGGGTCACGGGCGTGGCGGAATCGGTGTTGTTGTTGACGCTCAGATCGAACTCGTCGCCCACGTACAGCAGCGCCGAAGTCTGCGAGAGAATGAGGCCCGGCGTGGTGTCGACCGTCACGGCATACGAGCGCTCGTTTCCGCCGTAGTCGCCGCCGAAGACGAAGACGTTCCCCGTCCACGTAAAGTCGTAGTAGTAGTTTTCGCCAGCGTAGGACTCATTGGTATGCGCATACGCAGTCACGTCAGCCGTGAAGCGGAAGGTGTCCACATCGGCATCATAGACGTATTCGCAGAGGAAGGGATTGTTGAGATCCAAACCATACTCCGCGTAGCTGGGGTCGCCGTAACCCTCCTTATACGTGCGCTTCACCTGCGGCACAATCTCCACAGCGGCGATGGAGCCCTCGTCTTCAAAGGTGCCGGTCATATAGGTGTGGCCGTCTTCTTCATAGATGGTAACGGCGTTGTCGACCAGCTTCGGCGCTTCGGTATCGACCATGACGTCAAAGGAGATGACGTCGCCGGTGGAATCCATGACATGGCCGTTGAAGGTCGGCTCAGTCTGGCCGGGATGGATGGCCTCCACATCGGTATGGCCGTCCGCAGTCAGGGGATATTCACCCTCACCGTAGGCGGTGATGGTATAGACGCACTGCGTACCGCTGGGCAGGACATTGCCCTCAAGATCGGTGCCGTCCCAGTCAGTATCCGTGAAGTAGTACAGAGACGACGGGATGGGCCATGCGTTATTGTAGTCGTAATATGTCTTGAACTGGTAGGTCGCAAAGTCGCGGTAGTAGAGCTCGTTCGTTTCCTTGTTGCGAACCTCCACCACCATCAGCTTGGCTTCGCGCAGCTGATAGAGCTCATAGTCGTTGATCGACTTGAACACGCCCGTGGGAGAGATGGTGATATTCTCTTCGAAGTACTCGCCCTGCTGGGCCGGTGCAAAGCTGTCAAACGGGTTCTGGCCCAGATTGTAGAAGCTGTAGCCATCGAAGTAGCCCATAATCGAAGGCCACCAGGTGCACGCAGCATCCCAGAACGCCTCGTCTTCTCCCATCTCGTCGATCCACGTGGCGCGGTCGAAGATGGGTGCCGCCGTCCAGTCGCCGTAGAAGGCGAGGAAGGGCAGGCCGAGCTGCGGATTGCTGCCGTTTGCGTCGGTCAGAATGATGAAGCCTTCAACATAGGTGCCGTTTTCAAACAGGCCGTCGAGCTCCGCCTTTTCCGCATCCGTCAGCGAGACGGTCTTAGAGACGGCTGCACTGCTGAACGCGCCTGTCGTGCGGCCGGGCACAGTGACGGTGCCAAGGTCGACTTCCCGAATCAGGACGTCGTTGTCAAGCGTGACGTCCCCAGCCACTGCGGGCCGCATCAGAACGGCCTTGACGTTGTAGCTCAGCGAATCGAACGTCATGTTGTTGACGGTAAATTCAAACTCGTAAGAGCCGGTCTTGCCGGGGTCATCCTTGAGCTCCAGCTTGCCCACGCGCTGGCCCCCGACGGTGATATAGGCGGGGGTGGTGATGGCCGCAGCGGCGTTGACAAGGCCCGCGCCCTGACGGCGTGGAGAATAATATGTAGTGTCTTCGGTCTGCGGCACGGCTGTGCTGACGAGCAGCTGCTCGGTCAGATCGGCGTCGGCCTGCTTCGAGACCAGACCCTTCGAATGCACATACTGCTCAACAAGCGCCGCGATGCCGGTCATGTGCGGCGCAGCCATGGAGGTGCCGCTCATCATGCCGTACGAGCCGGTGGAGCCGTCGGCAGAGCTGCCGCCGGTGACGGTCGACCTGATGTTTCCGCCGGGCGCGGTGATTTCAGGCTTGAGCTCGAGACCCGGGCCTGCGCCCCACGAGGTGAACTCGGACATCTCGTACGCCTGATCCCAGACGACCACGTTGTCCTCTTCCTTGACGCTGATTTTCACATCATGGCCCGCTTCCACCGCGGCCACAATGGCTTCGCCGTCCGCCTTGGAGATGAACGCGGAGGTCAGATTGGTGCCCTCGGTGCTCATGAAGACCAGACTGCCTTCCACATTGTCATAGACAATGACGGCCTTGACCGGGCACTCGTTGACATAGTAGCCCAGCGCGCTGTCGTAGTAGCTCCAATAGAAGCTTTCCGCGTTCTTGATCTTGTCCACAAAGCTTATCTCACCGCGCTGCACCAGCGCGATGCCGCTCACGCCCTTTTCGCCGCCATAGCCGTAGTAGCTGCGGAAGCCGGCGTTATAATAATCGCTGTAGGTACCCGTGCCGCCTACGGGGATGATGGAGACAGGCTCCTTCCCCGCAAACTTGTACTTCATCGACGGGGTGTTGGCGTCGGCATAGACCACTTCTTGCTCTTCGTCTTCCGCATCCGTCCAGGTGAAGATCGTCTGCACGTCCACGGTATTGTTGATCGAGGCCACGGCCAGGTTGGAATCATACACGGCCGGAGACGACATCATCGAGACCTCGGGGTCAGCGGTCAGGTTGTTGCCGCCGTAGTTGTTCATATAGTCGGAATCGTCAGCGTTGCCCGCAGAGGTCATGAGCAGAACGCCCGCCGCGCGGACGGTGTCATAGAGCTCCTCCTGTGCGGTATCGTCCTCGGCAAAGCCGTTGTCCGAACCCAGAGAGAGGTTGATGACGTCCGCGCCCAGCTTCATCGCGTCTTCCAGCGCGCTGATGGTGTCGCTTTCCTTTGCGCCTCCGCCGGAATCGGGGAAGACCTTCATCGACAGAATCTGCGCGTCAGGCGCCACGCCGGAGAACTTGACCGCGCCCTCGCTGTCAGCCGCATAGCCCGCGATGGTGCCGGAGACGTGGGTGCCGTGGTCACTGTCCGACGGCAAAACGTTCAGATCCAGTTCGGCGTAGTCATACGCAAAGGGGACCTTCGCGTTCTTATACAGGGCGTTATAGTCGTAGGTCAGCTCCGTTTCGCCGCCGCGGAACTCGGCGTTGAGGGTGTTGGCCTTCAGAAAGCTTTCCAGGCTGGCGCTGTTATACCGCAGACAATCCTTTGCATCGGCGCTCTTGAAGGAATTCTCGGTGAACGCCTCATGCACCGAGACGATATGCGGATCGGCATAGGCCTGCCAGTTGAGGTCAAGGCCCGTATCCAGCACGGCCACGAGCATGCCCCTGCCGGTGTAGCCCGCGTTCCATGCAGCCTGCACGCCCACCATATCATAGCTGTAGCCGGCGATCGCGCCCGCGTCGGTCACGGGCTCATCGGGCACAGCAAACGTGCGCTCGACATAGGCGCGCTTGACGCCGTCGAGGTTGCGGATCTCATCGAGCTTGCCATACGGCACCTTCACGGCCACGGCGTTGATGAGCGTCGTCCACTGGGCGACCAGCTCCATTTCAGCCGTTTCCGCCGCAGCCTGCACGCTGGCGCTGGCCGCAACGGGCTCGTTTACTACGCCGCTGATCGCGCTCAGCACAGCGTCCTGGCCGCGCAGCAGCGCGTTCGACTCAGCCTTCGCATCGGCAGAGGTCAAAAACGCCGCCACCTGCGCGCCGGCCGACGCGGACGCGTCATTCAGGCTGTAGGTGCTCAGGCCAAAGTAGTCCATCACGGCGGGCTCGCCAGCCACGGCGTGACGGATCTGCGCGAGCTTGACCGCCGGGCTGCGCCGCTCATGCAGCTAGCGCAGCGGCTTGCCCCGCTTGTCCCGGCGGATGAACCGCTGCACCGCCTGTTTGCAAGCCTGGACGGCTTCCCCGGCAGTACGCTGAGTTCGTATTCGCCGGTATTTCTGCTGCTCTATCCCCTGCTCGGCACGTATCAGGATGATCTGCCCGCGCTGTTGACGCAGGCGCAGCGCCTGCCGCCTGAGCATGTGGCGCGCCATCTGCTGATCTCGCTCGACCTTGCCGACGGGCCCGACGGCGCGGAGGGCGCCTGTGTCGAGCAGTTTACGCAGGCGGTACTCTCCCTCGACGTCCCGGCGGAAAGCCGCGTGGCGCTTCTGGAGCTGCAGCGAAACGCCGCCGGTGTGCTGCGCGAGGCGTCGGAATTTCTGCTGCCGGTGGCCGAAGCGCTGCAGCAGAACATGGCGCTGCTGGACGAGATGTGCGCGCAGTTTGATGAAGAGCTGCGCGCCATGGGCCGCGAGGCGTTTTTACGGCAGGCCAGCAGCCTTGACCCCGCCGCTGCGTCGCGCTACCGGCTACGGCCGCTGCTGCTCGCACCCGACACCAACCTGTCTCTGCCGCCGTCGCCGGAGGGCGACACGCAGATCTACTGCGGCGTGCTGCGGCCGCTGCTGCGAAGCCTGCTCGCGAGCGCCGGTGAGGACGTGGGCCGCGTCTATGAGATGATCCGCGTGCTGGCCGACCCCAACCGGTTCGACATTCTCTGCTTTCTCAACGGCCGCAGCGCCTACGGCCAGGAGTTGTCCGAGCAGTTTTCGCTCGCACGCAACACCATCCACCACCACATGAGCAAGCTCACGGGCGCGGGCCTCGTCACCTGCAGCGTGAAGGGCAACCGCGTCTACTACACCGCCGACCGCGAGCGCCTGCAGAGCCTTCTGCAGCTGCAGAGCGCGCTGCTGCTCGGTCCAAAATAAAACTGCCCCCGGCGCTTCCGTGCGCCGGGGGTTTTCGTCTGTTCAGTGATTGATGATGATAAGTCCGATGAGGCAAACCACAAGGCCCGCGACCTTGCGCAGCGTGATCGTCTCGTGGAAAAACAGCGCGCCGACGCCCAGCAGCGCCGCGGCGAGCACCGCACTTTGAACTGTCGATGCCTTGCTCACCTGCCAGCCGGCGCGGTAGGTGCAGATATAGCCCACCTCCATGCAGACCACGGCCAGCCCCATCACGATCGACGCCCAGTTGAACTTTCCGACCTCGCGCCAGAAGCCCTCTCCCCTGTGCATGATCAGATACAGCCCTGCTGAGAGCAGCGCGCCCAGCGTGTATGACACAGTCAGCGATGCAAACGGGTCCATCGATTCCGGCACAGACTTTGCGCAGACATGGTATACGACGTTCGCGGCGACCACGAGCGCGATCGGCCAGATGTATGCCATAGTGTTCCTCCTGTCAGAATACCGCCCGGATGTCGCGGTACAGCGCCTGCGCCGCCCTGCTGTCGGTCATGGCCACCAGCACCGTGTCATTTCCGGCCAACGTTCCGAGCACATGCTCAAGCTTCAGCTTGTCCAGATAGCTGCCCACGCCGGACGCATAACCCGGCAGCGTCTTCACGACGAGCAGGTTCTCCACGACCTTGAACGAGACTGCGCCCTGCCGCGATACCTGCGCCAGCTTTTTGAGCTGTTCGGTTCCGGCGGAGGCGGTGTCAGCCGTGTAGCGCTGCTTGCCGTCAGCCGTAGGGTATTTGACCAGATGCAGCTGCTTAATATCCCGCGAGAGCGTGCCCTGTGTACATGAGATGCCGTGTTCGAGAAGCGCCTGCTGCAGCTGCTGCTGCGTCTGGATGGGTTGGGCGTCGATGATGCTGAGGATGACACTTTGCCGGTCGGTCTTCATTGTTACCCCTCCTGCGGCGAATTTGCATATTTATTTATTATAGCACGGATATATACAGAATTCTTGCAAGTATTACGCAATTATTTTGTATATTCTCCGCGTGCTTATTCCTGAATCACAATCTCACGGCACGCACGCCCGGCGATGGCCTTGGCCGTGATTTCAGCGCCGAGATACTTCTGCAGCAGCGCCGCCAGCTCGTCGATGGCAGCGTCGGGAAACCGGTTCAAAAACGCGTCATCCACGATCAATTTCTTCATGATTCGGTTTCCTTTCCGCCCCGCGGGGCTCACCTGTCTTCAAGTATCTGCAAAAAAGCCCGCATCGTGGGCGCAAGCAGCGCATCGGGATATTCGTAAGCGGGATTGTGGAGCGGCGGCTGCGTCCCGCCCGCGCCGACACCGAAAAACGCACCGCGGCACACACGCAGATAATGCCCGAAATCCTCGCTCCAGCGCATGGGCTCCGGCAGCAGTGCGCCGCTGCACGCGCGCAGGATCTTCTGCGCGCAGCCGTCGTCGTTGACCGTCGCCGGGAAGGGGTCATGAACGGTGATTTCGCAGCCCAGTTTTGCCTCTGCCGCCGCGTTTTTGACCGTCTGTACGGCCAGATTGCAGAGCGCTTCCAGCGGCGCGTCACGCCCGGCGCGCAGCGTCAGCCACAGTTCGGCGCTGCCGGGTGCAGAGCCGAACGCCTCCTCGCCCAGCCGCGCGCCGATGATAGTGCAGCGCGCGCCGTCTTCGGGCGCGAAGCGTTCTTCGAGCGCGGGAAGCGCCAGCAGCAGTCTGCCCAGCGCGCCCGCCGGGGACACGCCCAGCTCAGGGTAGGCCGCATGCGCGCCCACGCCCGTCAGATGTACCGCCAGACCGCGCGAGGCGCAGGCAAACGTGCCTCTGCGCGTGAAAATCCTGCCGAACGGATAGCCCGGCAGATTGTGCGCGCCGTAGATCTCATCCACGTGCTCGCGCGAAAAAAGTTCCAGGCAGCCTGCGGCACCGCGGCCCGTCTCCTCCGCGCTCTGGAACAGAAAATACACGCTGCGCCCAATGCGTCTGCCCTCTGTCAGCAGCGCAGTGCCGCACAGCGCGGCCGCGTGGCCGTCGTGGCCGCACAGATGCGCCGCGCCGCCCTCCTCCAGCGCCAGCGCGTCATAGTCGGCGCGCAGCGCAATGGACGGCGCTGCTGCATCGGCCTCGCGGTGTACGCCATAAAAGCCGGCGCCGCAGTCATGCAGCTCCAGCGTGGTATGCTCTGTTAAAAAACGGCGGATCGTCTCTTTCGTCCGGACCTCACAGCCGGACGGTTCGGCGCACGCATGCAGCGCGCGCCGCAGTTCGGCAATTGTCGAAAGCGCCTCATCCGGGATCGGTATCACGTCTGCTCCTCCTTGCGGCTGCTTCTCTCGCTGCCGTCGGCCTGCTGCAGCGTGATGCGGCTGCGGAACTGCGTGGGTGTCATTTCCTTATACTTATAGAAATTCATGTTGAATGTCTTGATATTCCGGTAACCCACGTCAAAGGCCACGTCCAGCACCAGACGGTCGGTGGTGCTCAGCAGCTCGCACGCACGGTTGATGCGCACATGGTTCAGAAGCGTCTCAAAATTCTTCTCCGAATAGTACAGCAGCAGCCGGTTCATCTCGCGCACGCAGACGCCGAACTGGGAAGCGACCTCGCTGGAAGTGAGCGCCTCGTTGGCGTAATTCTTGTAGATGTAGTCTGTGATGGCAAAGGCCACGTTCTTGTCTGTGCGGTTGTACTTGGTCTTGGAGCTGCGGTAGATCTTGCGGTAGCTGATGGGCGGGATGCCCACCTGAGACACAAAATGCTTGGACAGGTGCGACGCATCGACAAAGCCCACAAGCGTGGCGATCTCATCGAGCAGCAGGTCGGTATAGATGAGGTAGTCCGAGGCCTTCTCGATGCGGATGGCTGTGAGGAGCTTGATAAACGTTGAGCCGGTCTGCTCGGTGATTTTTTTGGCCAGCGTCGACTTGGACACGAAGAATACCCCCGCCACCTGCGTCAGCGTCAGCTTTTCCGAAGAATGCGCATAGATATAGCTCAGCACGGAGCCCGACGGCGACACACGGCTGGGCACTTCCTTCTCACCGCGGCCGAACATGATATAGCGCCGGTACATGATGATGAGCTCAATGAGCTTGTTTGTCACAAACATCTGCGTCAGCGGCAGATCGGGCGGCGCCATACGGGTCGATTCCACGCCCAGCTCGGCCTTCAGCTGCTCCATAATCGTGTCGACATACTGCGCCTGCACCGAGTCAAGGTATACCACCGGCTCCATGGGCAGAAAGCTCAGCAGCTCCATGCTCTCTTCCTCCGAGCCCTGCACGCTCTTGAGGAAAAAGTTCAGATACTGGTAGTCGTAGACGACCTTCATGAACTGCAGCGTCTCTGTGACGCGGGTGATCTCAGAGATCTTCCACGGCGTGATGGCGACAAGCGTATTCGGCCGGAGCTCATACTCCACACCGTCGATCGTGATCGTCCCGCCGCCGTGTTTGATGTACAAAAAACGCGCTGCGCGGTGAATGAGCGGCTTGGTCGGTTCCTGGATGGCTTCATAATCAAATGAGCAGATCACAGCCGGGTCAGTTTCCGACGTCCAACTGTCCTGCAGTGTCGCTGGCTGGTTCAAGCGCGCACCTTCTTTTTCCTGTATTTTATCTTTATTATACACGATGTTTCCCGATATGGCATGTCAATTTTTGTCGAAAACGGATAAAGCCGCTGCATATGTGCGCCGAAGCGCACATATGCAGCAAAGCCTTTGAGAAATGAGGTAAAAACAGGGATTTATTTGTGCAGGAAATCAGCTCAGAACGAGCATTGCGACAGTCAGGATCACGGCCACGACCACACCGATCACAGCCAGCACCTTGCCGGCCCACTTCAGCCAGGTCTCATACGGGATTCTGGCAAGAGCCAGACCGCCCATGATGAAGCCGCAGGTCGGCGTGAACAGGTTCACGAAGCCGTTGGCGGCGACGTTGATCATGATGGAGGTCTCGACAGACCAGCCCATGCCGCGGACGATCGGCGAGACAATCGGCGCCGACAGGCCGGCCAGACCGGACGAAGACGGGACCAGGAAGCTCAGGCCGATGTGCAGCAGGTAATCGAGGAAACCGAACACCGCTGCGGGCAGGCCGGAGGACGAGAGCGCAGTGACCGAGGCCTCGACCAGCCAGGTGCCAAGACCCGACACGCTCATCAGCACGGAGGTCGCACGCGCCAGCGCGATAACAAGGTTGACGGAGATCATGTCGGCGAAGCCGGAGATGATGCAGCTCATGAGCTTGCCCTTGTCTTCCAGACCGATGAGGCCGATGATGATGCCCATCAGCAGGAACCAGATCGCGGCGTCATCGAACCACCACCAGCCGAACGGGTTGCCGGTGAGGAAGCCGGACCAGCCCAGTGCGCCGAAGACGCTTGCGGACAGTTCTTCCCAGGGGATGAAGCCCAGGATCATGATGACGAAGGACAGGCCGAAGATGACCAGAACGATCTTCTGGCGGCCGGTGAGCTTGACGTCCTCATCGATCTCGGTCGCGCCGCCGTAGGCTGCGCGGCAGGTCTCGAGCTGGTCAGCTGTGAGGATCGAGCCCTTCTTGTTCTTCACGGCCTTGGCATAGCGGGTGACAAAGAACGCGGAAATGAAGTAGGTCACGAGCCACAGGATGATGCCGAGCACATAGATCGTGCCCATGTTGACGTCCACACCCGCGGACGCCACGGCAGCGCCGGTGGCAAAGGGGTTGATGGTGGAGCCCAGAACGCCGCTGCCGGCACCGAGCAGAACGGTTGCCGCACCGACCAGCGGGTCAAAGCCCGCGGCCATCATGGTCGCCGCCAGCAGGATGTAGAAGCCGACAGTTTCTTCGCCCATGCCGTAGGTGGTGCCGCCGATGGAGAACACGAACATCAGAATCCAGATGAGCGCAATCTCCTTGCCGTGCAGCTTCTTCACCAGCACATGGATACCGGTCTCCAGCGCGCCCGTGGCCGTCACGATGGCCAGGAAGGCACCCAGGCAGAATACAAAGCCGATGACATCGCCGGCGTCATGCCAGCCGTTGATCGGCGCCATGAGAATGTCGCTCAGGCTTGCGCCGACGACTTCCGCCGTCTCACCGGTCTCGGGATCGGTGTAGGTGCTGCCCTGCGCAATCCAGGTGGCGATGGCCACCAGCAGCAGCACACAAAGCAGAATCGCAAATGTGCTTATCGCACGTCGCTTGTTCTTTTTCATGGTTTCTTCCTCCTCTTCATTCTGGCGGGCAGGCCCTTCACTTCGTCAGAACCGTGCCGGTCTTGCCCTCGAGGGCCTCAGCCGCGCGCGACAGAGATGTGATGAGCGCCGTGCCGCCGTGAGCATTGTTCTTCACGAACTCCATACACGACTGCACCTTGGGCAGCATGCTGCCGGGCGCGAACTGCTTTTCGCCGATATACTGCTCGGCCTCAGCCAGCGTCATGCTGGGCAGTTCCTTCTGATCGGGCTTGTTGAAGTTGATGCATACGCGGTCAACCGCAGTGAGGATGATGAGCCGGTCGGCCTTCAGATCCTGCGCCAGCAGCGAGCTTGCGCGGTCCTTATCGATGACGGCCGCCACGCCCTTGAGACCGTTCTGCGTCTCAACAACGGGGATGCCGCCGCCGCCGACAGTGATGACGATCGCACCGGAGGCGACCAGCTGCTCGACAACCTCGAGCTCCACGATGCGCTTGGGGATGGGCGAAGGAACCACACGGCGGTAGCCGCGGCCGGCGTCCTCGACAAAGATGAAGCCCTTCTCGGCTGCGATCTTGTCGGCCTCTTCCTTGGTGTAGAAGCTGCCCACGGGCTTGGTTGGATGCTGGAAGCCGGGGTCGTTTTCATCGACGACGACCTGCGTGACCACGGTGGCGCAGGGCTTTTTGATGCCGCGCGCGGCAAGCTCCGCCTGAATGGCCTGCTGCAGGTGATAGCCGATATAGCCCTGCGTCATTGCGCCGCACTCGGGGAACGGCATATAGGGGGTATTGCCGCCCTTGTTGGCGGAAAATTCCATGGCAAGGTTGATCATGCCGACCTGCGGGCCGTTGCCGTGGCCGATGACGACCTCGTAGCCCTTCTCCACCAGATCCACAATGGTCTTTGCCGTGCCCTGCACGAGCGCGAGCTGCTGCTCGGGCGTATTGCCCAGGGCGTTTCCGCCCAGGGCTACCACAATACGTTCTGCCATAGCTTACTTCAGAGTCGCATACATGACCGCCTTGATGGTATGCATGCGATTCTCCGCCTCCTCGAACTGACGTGCCTGCTTGCCAAGGAACACATCGTCGGTGACTTCCATGGCTTCGAGGCCGAACTTCTGATAGATGTCCTCGCCGATGGTCGTCTCACGGTCGTGGAACGACGGCAGGCAGTGCAGGAAGATCGCGGTGGGCTTAGCCATGGCCATGACTTCCTTGTTGACCTGATACGGCAGCAGCAGCTTGATGCGCTTCTCCCACAGCTCAGCAGGCTCGCCCATGCTGACCCAGATGTCGGTGTAGAGCACGTCGCAGTCCTTCGCGCCCTGCGCGACGTCGCTGGTGAACTCCAGAACGGCGCCGGTCTCGGCGGCGACAGCCTGGCACTTGGCGACCAGCTCGGCAGACGGCATCAGCTCCTCCGGGCCGCAGGCACAGAAGTGCATGCCCAGCTTGGCGCAGACGACCATCAGGGAGTTGGCAACGTTGTTGCGCGCGTCGCCGAAGAAGGTCAGCTTGCGGCCGCGGACATCGCCGAACTCCTCGCGGACGGTCAGGATGTCGGCCAGCATCTGGGTGGGATGGAAGTCGTCGGTCAGGCCGTTCCATACGGGAACACCAGAGTAGCGGGCCAGATCCTCAACCACGGACTGCTTGAAGCCGCGGTACTCGATACCGTCATACATGCGGCCCAGAACCTTGGCGGTGTCGGCCAGGGATTCCTTCTTGCCCATCTGCGACGAGCCGGGGTCCAGGAACGTTACGCCCATGCCGAGGTCACGCGCGCCGACCTCGAACGCGCAGCGGGTGCGGGTAGAGGTCTTCTCGAACAGCAAAACGACCTGCTTGTCGGTGAGGTACTTGTGCTCCACGCCGTTTCTCTTCATGCGCTTGAATTCGGCGGCGAGATCGAGCATATAGTTGATTTCTGCGGGGGTGAAGTCGAGCAGGGTGAGGAAGCTTCTTCCTCTGATGTTGACACCCATAGTATGGTTCCTCCTAAACGATATTGTGATTTTTGATGGATTATGCTTCGCAGCCCCCGGCAGCCCGGCCGGCGGGCATTGATTTCATTATTCTGCGCGGATGAGCGGCATGGACATGCAGCGCGGGCCGCCGCGGCCTCTCGACAGCTCGGCCGACGGCATCTGCAGCACGGTGATGCCGGCTTTGTCAAGAATCTCGTTTGTCACGTCGTTGCGCTCGTAGACCACGATCTTGCCAGGCGCGATGCACAGCGTGTTCGAGCCGTCGTTCCACTGCTCGCGGGCCGAAGCGATCAGATCATCGCCGCCGCAGTAGATGAGCTGCACCTTGTCCATATGCGTGTACTTCTCCAGAATGTGCTGCAGGTCGGAGTCGACGCGCTTGATGCACAGCTCGCTGGGGTCCTTGTGGTTCGGCGTGATCTCATACACGGTCAGCGGCCCGAGGATCGCGGGATGCACGGTGTACTTGTCCACGTCGATCTGCGTGAACACGGTGTCGAGATGCATGAACGCACGGCACGCCGGAATATCGAACGCCAGCACGGTGCGGATCTTGGCATCGGGGTCGTTGAAGAGGTTGCGGGCCGCCACCTCGATGGCGTCAGGCGAGGTACGCTGCGAGATGCCGATGGCCAGCGTGTCCTCGGTCAGGTTCAGCACGTCGCCGCCTTCGATGTTGGCATGGTCGGTACGGTCGTAGTAACGCGTGACAAGGCCCTCAAAGTCGGGATGATACCGGAAGATATAGTCCGCGTAGATGGTCTCGCGGCAGCGGGTCGGGAAGCGCATCTTGTGCAGGAACACGCCGGTGCCGACAGACGCAAACGGGTCACGGGTGAAGTAGAGGTTGGGCATCGGGTCGACGACCAGATCGTCCGCCGGGGCGATGAGATCCTGCAGCGAATACGCCGAAGCGCCGCCCATCTCCTTGAGCGTGATGCCCTCCATGGTCTTTTCCACGAGCGCCTTGCCCTTGAAGTTCTCAATCAAATAGTGGTAGTTCTTATCCTGCCACTTCTGGGTTTTGATGTTGCCCTCGGTCAGCCACTGATACAAAAACGGCTTGACGAGGCCCGGATGCAGCCGCAGCACGTCGGTCATGAGGTCCTCCAGATAAACGACCTCGACGCCGTTGTCACGCAGAATCTGCGCAAACGCGTCATGCTCCTGCTGTGCGACCTTCAGGAAGGGAATGTCGTCAAACAGCAGCTCGCCCAGACGGTCCGGCGTCAGATGCAGCAGCTCACGGCCCGGACGGTGCAGAAGAACTTTTTTCAGCGGGTTGATCTCGCTTCGAACACAAATACCTTTCATAGCTCCTCCAATCATGTGCTTTCGTATTCCGGCCCTGCCAGCGCGCTTTGGCGTTGCCGGTACTGTTTTTTCCATGATCGCGATCATGGATCGGCGCCCTCAGCAGACAAGGAGCAACTCATTTTTCGGCGATTTTTCGCCTCCAGGGGGTTGCCTCTTGTCCGCTGAGAGTACCGGAACCATATTTATCATATCCTATCGGCCAGCCAGGCGTTGGAAAAAACCAAAGGTGGTGATTGTATATTTTTATTTTTTTCCAATGCGCCCGCCGATCCGTTTTGAGCAAAATCACCAATACCAGCCTGCGTTTTTCCTCCCTCAGCGGCTGACGCGCCTGCCGGCGCGGGATACGGCCATATTCTCCCCATTTTCAAAATTGTAAAAAATCGCCGCGGAGTTTTCACTGAATTTCCAATTTCTTCACAATTCAAAGGAATTTTGGGGATGTACAGCGCAAATATTTTGTGCTATAATGCAAAAACCATACAAAGTTCTTATTTTTTATTTGAGAGGGGAATTTCTCCATGGAAAAACTGATCGATCTTATCTCCGGTCAGCTTGCGCAGGCCTTTGAACGCGCTGGCTACGACGCCTCCTACGGCCGCGCCAGCGTCTCGGGACGGCCCGACCTGTGCGAATACCAGTGCAACGGCGCGCTGCCTGCCGCAAAGCAGTATCACAAGGCTCCCATGGCCATCGCAGAAGACGTGGTGCAGCAGCTCGCGGGCAGCGGCATGTTCTCGCTTGTCGAGGCCGTGAAGCCCGGCTTTATCAACCTGCGTCTGGCGCCCGAGGCAGTCGCGGACTATGTCAATCAGATGGCCGTCAGCGAAAAGTTCGGCCTGCAGCAGGAAAACCCGCCCAAGAGCGTGGTCATCGACTACGGCGGCGCGAACGTGGCAAAGCCGCTGCACGTGGGCCATATCCGTCCGGCCATCATCGGCGAGGCCATCAAGCGCATCGAGCGCTACTTTGGCAATCAGGTCGTGGGCGACGTGCATCTCGGCGACTGGGGCCTGCAGATGGGCCTTATCATCGAGGGCGTGCGCGACAAGAATCCGGAGCTGCCCTATTTTGACCCCGATTTCACCGGCGAATACCCCACCGAGGCGCCGTTCACCATCTCCGAGCTGGAGAAAATCTATCCCGCCGCGTCTGCACGCAGCAAGGAAGATCCCGAGTTCTCCGCCCGCGCGCATGCAGCGACCGTCAAACTCCAGCAGGGCGATCGCGGCTATATGGCCATCTGGCAGCACATCATGAACGTCTCCGTGGCCGACCTCAAGAAAAACTACGCAAATCTCAACGTCGAATTTGACCTCTGGAAGGGCGAGAGCGACGCCGAGCCCTACATTGCCGACATGGTTCAGCGCTTCCGCGACGAGGGCTATGCCGTCGAGAGCCAGGGCGCGCTGGTCGTGCCCGTGCAGCTGCCCGAGGACAAGAAGGAGATTCCGCCGTGCATCATCCTGAAGTCCGACGGTGCGACGCTCTACGCCACCACCGACCTCGCCACGCTTGTGCAGCGCGAGCAGGACTACCATCCCGACCGCGTCATCTACGTCGTCGACAAGCGGCAGGGCCTGCACTTTGAGCAGGTGTTCCGCACCGCGAAGAAGACCGGTATCATCCGGCCCGAGACGCAGCTCATCCACATCGGCTTCGGCACCATGAACGGCAAGGACGGCAAGCCCTTCAAGACCCGCAGCGGCGGTCTGATGCGGCTGGAGTACCTGCTCGACGAGATCACCGACACCGTCAAGCAGCGCATTTTGCAGAACGACGTCATCACCGGCGACGCCGTTGACGAGATCGCACACATCATCGCCGTGGCGGCGCTCAAGTACGGCGACCTTTCAAACCTCGCCACCAAGGACTACGCCTTCGACATGGACCGCTTCAGCGCCACCGAGGGCAACACCGGCCCGTATATCCTCTACACCATCGTGCGTATCAAGTCTATTCTCGCCAAGTACGCCGAGCAGTGCGGCACGATTCCCGCGCAGCTCACCATCCTGCCGCCGCAGACGCAGACCGAGAAGGACCTCATGCTGCAGCTCAGCCGGTTCGCCGACGATCTGACGCAGGCGTATGTCGACATCCAGCCGAACGTGCTCTGCGCGTATATCTATGAGCTCTCCGGCGCGGTCAACCGTTTCTATCATGAGACGCGTATCCTCTCCGAGTCCGACCCGGCCCGGCAGCAGGGCTACATCGGGCTTATCACGCTGGCCAAGCGTGTGCTCGAGACGTGCATTGACCTGCTCGGCTTTGAAGCGCCTGAAAAGATGTAAGGTTCAGAAGCGCCGGAACGCCTATCGCGTTCCGGCGTTTTCGCGTTTCAGGCCGCCGCTGCTTCCCATGGGATTCACGCCCGCAGATACACAAAATATACGTTTTTATACAAGAAATAAATCAGTAATTACCAGCCAGCGCCAGCGGCATGTGGTAGAATACACGGTAGCTGCATATGCGCCGGTAGCTCAGTTGGATAGAGTGACTGGCTACGAACCAGTAGGTCGGGGGTTCGAGTCCCTTCCGGCGTACCATAACTGGACACCAGTTTTGATACAATGCGTATCGAAGCGGGTGTCCAGTTTCTTTTTGCAAAAGCCCTTATTTACAAGGGTTTTCCTATACCTTTTAACGATAACAGGCTCTACGGCGATTCGGAAACGGTCGCTGCAGAGCCTGTTTGCATTTTCTGTACGTACCTTTTGATGAAAGGTAGGCGGAGTGTGCATTTTTGAGCCAAGGGGTGTGCACTTTTTAGTTATTCCTACTGCGGCAGGGCCGTCGATTCCAAGACGGAGATCTGTATAGCCGCAGGCAACGTAATAGTTGCGAACCTTGCTCAGATCCATCATAGCGACTGAATGGAGCGGAGCAATGCAGTGACTGCGTCCATGTCCACCCCGGCAGGCAAACGCAGTTCCGCTCCCCGGTACTGGATCTGCAGCACTTCCTCTGTGACCGAGACTGCCTCCAACTGCACCAGCTGTGGTGCAGCAGACGCAACAATCTGAGTACGGAACTTACGCTGCCAGTAGTAGAAGCTCTTTTCGGAGATCCCACGCTGTCTGCAATATTCCCGGTTGGTCAAGCCGCTGCTGCGGCACTCCTGAACCACCATTGCCCACTGCTGTGCTCGATACTCGTCCCGCACTGCCAGCACATCTGCCATTTCTATACACCCCTTTCGTCTTCTTGAAAAACTCACCGTGGGTTTTTCAAGTCTTGGGCATATTATCTCATGGAGAAGGGTGAGTTACTAGGCGGGTGGTTATTGAGCGCTTACGTAAAAAAGGCTCTTCGTTGAAGAGCCTTTTTATAGTAGATGACCAGGAAAGAGGAGAATTGTTGACGATACATATAAAAATGGAGTTGTTTGGGTGGAGTCCTGGTCACAAAGTAAACTGTACCCTGCAGAATGGACACTCATAGTTTAGGGGGTGTCCTGATCTTCGGACAGGAAGATTAGGGGGACGCCCTTAACGGTGGACGCTTCTGCGGGAAAGATTTGTGTGGTAAG